>JAKZWH010000204.1:0-3451 GCA_047515615.1 Acidimicrobiales bacterium
TCGGGCCAGCAATCGCCGAGGCATGCTCGGGCCATTGCCGATCCCGTCGGCTGGGCCCTGGAGATGCTGGGGTTCGACCGCGAGGTCGAGCTGCCGGCCCAGGCCGCGGTCCGGCAAGGATTCCGCGAGGCGCTGCGGGCCGCCCACCCCGATCTCGGTGCAGCGGAGACCGAAGCCGCCGATCGGATCGCGGAGTTGAGCGAGGCTCGCCGGATTCTGTTGACGCTCTAGCGGCCACCTGTGGCGGCACGTTGTGGTGGCCTGCTGTGGCGGCACGTTGTGGTGGCCTGTTCTGGTGGCCTGCTGTGGCGGCCCGTAGTGGCGGCCTGTTCAAGCGGCCTGCTGTGTCGGCCCCATCCGGCGTCCCGGCGCTAGCCGCAAGCCACCCGCATTAGCGAAGCAAGCGCTCCATCATGCTGGCCGCGGCACTGGCCGGGGTTCTCGTTCCCTGCAACGCCTCCAAGAGCTCCCGGGGCTCACTCTCAAGGCAGTCCGTCGCGGCATCCTCAGTCAGGCGGGCCATCCGGTCCGCGACTTCTTGGCGGATCCTGGATCGGCGACGGTCCTGAAGGCGGCCGGTCTCGGCCAGGTGGGCGCGGTGGGCTTGGATGGCTTGATGAACCTTCAGAGCCCCGTCGCCCGTGGTGGCGGTGGTCATGATGATCTCCGGGCGCCAATGCTGGTTGATGCCTGTGATGTGGCCCAGGTCGAGCATGTGCTCCAGGTCGCGCCGGACGTCGTCAGCGCCGGGACGGTCAGCCTTGTTGACCACCAGTACGTCGGCCACCTCCAGCAGACCGGACTTGTTGGCCTGCACCGCGTCGCCCATCCCGGGGGCCACCAACACGACCGTGGTGTCGGCGGTGCGGGTCACATCGACCTCGACCTGACCCACACCGACCGTCTCCACCACCAGCGGCGCGAAACCGCAGGCCTCGAACAGTCGCAGAGCCCCAGGCACCGCCATAGCCAGGCCGCCAGCTTGACCGCGTGTGGCCATCGACCGGATGAACGCCCGCCCGGCGGCCACGCCGTCCATGCGGATGCGATCGCCGAGTATCGCACCACCGGTGAGCGGCGAGGACGGGTCCACGGCCAGAACCGCGGGCCGGCCGCCCGCGTCGGCCATTTCGTTGACAACATGCCCCACGAGGGTTGACTTGCCCGAGCCGGGCGCTCCGGTGACGCCGATGATGGGTGCTTCGCCGTTAGTCCCGGAGTGAACGGCGCGGGCATCACTGGTGCGGGTATGACTGGTGCGGGCATGAACCAGTTCTTCGAGCTCATCGGCGGGCCCGCCCCCGCGCTCGACGACGCTCAGCAGCCGGCCGAGGGCCCGCCGCTCGCCGCCGCAGGCCCGCTCAAGCAGTTCCGCGGCTCCGTTCATGGCGCCCATGGCTGAGTGGCACTCTTGGCTTGTAGGGCGGCTTGTTGGGCGGCGGTCACCGCACCGACCGGCGGACCGCCTCGACGACGTCGCGGGCCGAGGCGCCGGGATGAAGCACGGCGCTTACCCCCAGATCCCCGAGGGCGCTCACATCGGCCTCGGGGACGATCCCGCCGATGATCACCGGCACATCCAGCCCCGCGTCGGCCACAGCCTGCACGATCCGGGGAGCCAGTGCCAGATGTCCCGCATTGTGCATCGACAGGCCGATCACGTCGGCGTCCTCCTGCTCGACAGCGGCGATCACGGACTCGGTGGTCTGGCGCAGACCCAGGTAGACGACCTCCATGCCCCCATCGCGCAGCATGCGGGCCACCACTTTGAGGCCCCTGTCGTGGCCGTCGAGGCCGAGTTTGGCCAGCACCACCCGGATCGGCGCGTCGCCGCGGTGGTCGCTCACGAAGTGAGCCTTCGGGTGGTCGCTGATGAGCAGAGCTCTTCGAGCGGGGCGCGGTCGCGGGCGGCGCGTGAGCAGGGCATTCGCATCCTCAGATGATGGCTTGTTCGACGTAGCGGCCGAACACTGAGGCCAGGGTGTCGCAGATCTCGCCCTCGGTGGCGTAGGCCTTGACTGCGCCGATGACCGGCGGCATGAGGTTGGCGGTCGGGTCTTCGGCTGCGGATCGGGCGGCTTCGAGCGAGCGGCGCACCGTCTCGTCGTCGCGGCTCTGCTTGACCGCGGCCAGCCGCTTGAGCTGAAGGTCCTCGGTGTCTTGCTCGATGCGCATCAGGTTGCCCTCGCCGTCGTCGCCGTCGGTGAAGGCGTTCACGCCGACGATGATGCGGGTGCCGTCGTTGACCTCGCGCTCGAAGCGGTAGGCGGAGTCGGCGATGCCGCCCACGAACCAGCCGTTGTCGATGCCCTCGTAGACGCCTTCGAGGATCGAGCCGTCGCCCAGCTCCAGGAGGTGGTCGAGGATCTCGGTGGCTTGGCGCTCCATCTCGTCGGTCATCCACTCCACGTAGGCGGAGCCGCCCAGCGGGTCGGCAACGTTGGTCACGCCGGTCTCATGAGCGACGATCTGCTGGGTGCGAAGGGCGATGCGGGCCGCCCTCTCCGTCGGCAGGGCCAGGGCCTCGTCGTAGGCGTCGGTGTGCAGGGACTGGGTGCCGCCGAGAGCCGCGGCCAGGGCCTGCAGCGCCACCCGGGCGATGTTGTTCTCCGACTGCTTGGCGGTGAGCGACACGCCGGCCGTCTGGGTGTGGAACCTGCACATCAGGCTGCGCTCGGCCGCGGCGCCGTAGCGCTCCTTCATCTGTGTGGCCCAGATGCGGCGGGCGGCGCGGAACTTGCCGATCTCCTCGAAGAAGTCGCTGTGACTGTTGAAGAAGAAGCTGAGCCGCCCCGCGAAGTCGTCCACGTCGAGGCCGGCGGCCCGGGCCGCCTCCACGTAGGCGAAGCCGTTGGCGAGGGTGAAGCCGAGCTCCTGGGCGGCGGTGGATCCGGCCTCGCGGATGTGGTAGCCGGAGATCGACACCGGATGCCAGCGGGGCATCTCCGCGGTGGTGAAGCGCATCATGTCGGTGACGATGCGCATCGAGGGCCGGGGCGGGAAGATGTACTCCTTCTGGGCCTGGTACTCCTTGAGGATGTCGTTCTGGATCGTGCCCGAGAGGCGGGACCGGTCGACCCCGGCCTTCTCGCCGACAGCCACGTACTGGGCCAGAGCGATAATGGCGGGACCGTTGATGGTCATAGACGTGGACACCGCGCCCAGGTCGATATCGGCGAACAGGTCCTCCATGTCGGCCAGGGTGTCGATGGCCACACCAGCCCGCCCCACTTCGCCCGCCGACCACACTTCGTCGTCGGAGTCGCGGCCCATCAGGGTCGGCATGTCGAACGCGGTGGACAGGCCCGTTCCGCCGTGGCCCAGGATGTCCTTGAACCGTCCGTTGGTGTCGACCGCGGTGCCGAAGCCGGCGAACATGCGCATGGTCCACAGCCGGCTGCGATACATCTCGGGATAGATGCCCCGGGTGTAGGGGAACTCGCCGGGCATC
>JAKZWH010000205.1:0-6040 GCA_047515615.1 Acidimicrobiales bacterium
GACGTGCAGCACGCGCTCCACCTCGGCCGGGTCGGGCACCAGCTCGGGGCGCCGGTCGACGGTGCCCACGAACGGGCACACCAGTGAGCGGGACCCGACCGTGACGAAGCGGTCGAGCCGACTGACCCTCCGGACCGTGCCGGGGTCCAGGCCGATCTCCTCAGACGCCTCCCGCAGTGCGGTCGCCCACAGGTCGGCATCGCCCGGCTCGCGCCTACCGCCGGGAAACGACACCTCGCCGGCGTGGTGGCGCAGCTGCCAGGATCGTCGGGTAAGCACCACCCACGGCTCGCCCCGGTGCTCATAGAGCAGCACCAGCACCGCCGACGGCGCTGACCCCGGTGGCACCGTTGCCGGTGATGGCAAGAGCCGGGACGGGGCAGCGACGAGCGCCTCCAGCACCCGATCCAGGCTGGGACAGCGACGATGCTCCGGAAGCTGGGCCCATGGCGCCAGTCCGCCCGGCCGCACGTTCACCGGGCGGGGGATGTGCTGGCATCCGCCCCTGCCTGCAGGGACCGGCGACGGATCGAAAACCGCCGCCGATGACGCGGCCCGGTCGGTCAGGACCCTTCCCCGCCGCCGGCCACCGCTGCGGCCAAGTCCTGGAGCAGTTCCCGCAGGCCGCCGGTCTTGAGATCGCTCATCACCCGGCCCGGCGGCGTCTCGCCCCGCTCCCACCCTTCCCAGTGGTCCAGCAACTTGCGCGGGTCCGGCGCCGGGTGATCCATCCCGTGAGGCTACCGGCGCCACTCGGGGTCGCAGACGCGCAGGAGCCCGGGCCTGGGCCCGGGCTCCTGTGATGTTCGCGAGAGGCGAACGGCTACATCATGCCGCCCATGCCGCCCATGCCGCCCATGCCTCCCATGCCGTCCATGCCGCCGCCGGGCATTGCCGGACGCTTCTCCTCGGGCTTGTCGGCCACGAGCACCTCGGTGGTGAGCATCAGCCCGGCGATCGAGGCCGCGTTCTGAAGCGCGGCCCGGGTCACCTTGACCGGGTCGATCACACCGGCGGCGATGAGATCGGTGATCTCGCCTGCAACCACGTCGAAGCCGTGCGAGCCGGAGGCGGATTCGACCTCGCGCACCACGATGGCACCCTCATAACCGGCGTTCTCGGCGATGAGCCGGGTGGGCGCCGACAGTGCCTCGCCGATGATGCGGGCCCCGGTGGCCTCGTCGCCGTCAAGGCTGGCCGCGACCTCTGCCACCGCGGCCCGGCAGCGCAGCAGGGCCGTTCCGCCGCCAGCCACGATGCCCTCGTCGATGGCGGCCCGGGTGGCGGAGATGGCGTCCTCGATGCGGTGCTTCTTCTCCTTGAGCTCCACCTCGGTGGCCGCGCCCACCTGCACGACGGCCACGCCGCCGGCCAGCTTGGCCAAACGCTCCTGGAGCTTCTCGCGGTCCCAGTCCGAGTCGGTGTTGTCGATCTCGGTCTTGATCTGGTTGACGCGGCCCTCGACGTCGGCAGAGTCGCCGGCGCCCTCCACGATGGTGGTGTCGTCCTTGGTGATGACCACCTTGCGGGCCGAGCCCATGAGCGACAAGTCCACCGAGTCGAGCTTGAGCCCGACCTCCGCAGCGACGACCTGGCCGCCGGTGAGGATGGCCATGTCCTGCAGCATCGCCTTGCGGCGCTCGCCGAAGCCGGGCGCCTTGACCGCTGCGGAGATGAACGTGCCGCGGATCTTGTTCACCACCAGGGTGGCCAGAGCCTCACCCTCCACGTCCTCGGCGATGATCAGCAGCGGCTTGCCCGTCTGCATGACCTTCTCGAGCACCGGCAGCATGTCCGAGACGCTGCTGATCTTGCCCTGGTTCAACAGCAAATAGGGCTCTTCCAGCACTGCCTCCTGGCGCTCCGGGTCGGTGACGAAGTACGGCGACAGGTAGCCCTTGTCGAACTGCATGCCCTCGACGAAGTCGAGGTCCATACCGAACGTGTTGCTCTCCTCGACGGTGATCACACCGTCTTTGCCGACCTTGTCGAAGGCCTCCGCCAGTGTCTCTCCCACTGCGGTCTCAGCCGCGGAGATCGACGCCACCGACTTCACCTTCTCCTTGTCGGTGGACACCGGCACGGCCTGCTCGGCCAGCGATTCGACCGCAGCGGCCACCGCGGCGTCCATGCCGCGCTTGAGGCTCATGGGGTTGGCGCCGGCGGCCACGTTGCGCAGCCCCTCGTGCACCAAAGCCTGGGCCAGCACGGTGGCGGTGGTGGTTCCATCGCCGGCGATGTCGTTGGTCTTGGTGGCGACTTCTTTCACGAGCTGGGCGCCCATGTTCTCGAACTGGTCGTCGAGCTCCACCTCGCGGGCGATTGACACGCCGTCGTTGGTGATCGTCGGCGCCCCGAACTTCTTGTCGAGCACCACGTTGCGGCCCTTGGGACCCAACGTGACCTTCACGGCGTCGGCGAGCTTGTTGACGCCCGCCTCGAGGCCGCGTCGGGCCTCGTCGTTGAACTTGAGGATCTTGGGCATCGGCTACCTCAGACGACCTTGGCCAGCACGTCGCGGGCGTTGAGGATCAGCAGGTCCTCGCCCTCGACGGTGATCTCGGTGCCGCCGTACTTGGAGTAGACGACGGTGTCGCCCACTGCGACGTCCATGGGGATGAGCTCGCCGCCGTCGTCGGACCGGCGACCGGGGCCGACCGCCAGTACCTCGCCCTGCTGGGGCTTCTCCTTGGCGGTGTCGGGGATGACGAGACCACTGGCGGTGGTCTCCTCGGCGTCGCCGGGCCGCAAAACGATGCGATCCTCGAGTGGCTGCAGATTCATGTGTCCTCCCGGACTCCTTCTTGGATTGGCTTGTTCCTTGTGGCCGGGGCGGCCTGTCCTTGCCCTCGGCCACGACACGGGCGTTGGCACTCTCCTGTGACGAGTGCCAACGATACGGCGCCCAAGGGGGTGCCACAACGCGCGAGTTGGGACGTTTCAGCGTTCCGGCAGGCCCAGCGATGGGTCCGCGCCCGCAGTGAGCGGAGAGGGCCCGTCGGCCTGCAGGCACCACCAGGCCGCCGCGGCCACCATGGCCGCGTTGTCGGTGCACATGGCCCGGCTCGGCACGTGAACGGCGAGACCGTCGGCTGCGCCCGCGTCGAGCGTCATCTCCCGCAGCCGGCTGTTGGCGGCCACGCCGCCGGCCAGGCAAAGACCCACCGCGCCGTGCTCGGCCGCGGCCCGCCGGGCCTTGGCCACGAGCACGTCGGCCACTGCCTCCTGGAACGATGCGGCCACATCCGCTACAGGCGCGTCCGGATGGCGGCGCAAGTGGTTGATCACCGCGGTCTTGAGTCCGCTGAATGAGAAGTTCCAGCCGTCGTGCAGCATCGCCCGGGGGAAGGCGATGCCGTCGGGATCCCCCTGGTGGCTGAGCCGGTCGATGGCCGGCCCGCCCGGATATCCGAGACCCATGAAGCGGGCCACCTTGTCGAAGGCCTCCCCCGCGGCGTCGTCGAGGGTGGCGCCCAGCACCCGGTAGCGCAGGCGGTCCTCCATCAGCACGAGCATGGTGTGGCCACCCGAGACCAGGGCCACCACCACCGGCAGTTCGATGCGGGGCTCATCGAGGAAGAGCGCGTGGAGATGGGCCTCGAGGTGGTTGACGGCCACGAACGGCACGTCCCAGACGAGCGCCAGCGCCTTTGCCGCCGACACGCCGACCAGCAACGCCCCGACCAGGCCCGGTCCGGCCGTGGCCCCCACCGCGGCGATGTCGGAGTCGTCAACCCCCGCCTCCGCCAGCGCCTGCGACATCACGGGGACGAGCCGCTCGACGTGGGCCCGGCTCGCCACCTCGGGGACGACGCCCCCGTAGCGGGCGTGCAGATCGATCTGGCTCGACACCACCGACGACAGCACCTGCTGCCCGCCGGCGACCACCGCCGCGGCCGTCTCGTCGCAGGACGTCTCGATCCCCAGGATCGGCTCGCCAGGGGCAAGGGCCCCATCGGCCGCGCCCGGGATCGCGTCGCCTGCGGTCACGGTTCGCTCCCAGCCCACTTGGCCTCCGCGTCGGGCCGGCGCAGGTAGAGGGGCTCGATCTCGTCGGGTCGCACGAACTCCTCGCGCACGGCCAGGGCGTGGGCCAGCAGCACCACAGACTCAGCCGAGGGGTAAGCGAAGCCCGGGTCGGCCAACTCCACGCCGCGCAGTCCCTCGAACATCGAGGCGTAGCGAACCGCACCGTCCCCCGCCGCGAGCGTCTCGTCGCTGCTGGCCAGCATCTGCGACACGACATGGTCGGGAGGGCCGACCTTGGGCTCGCTGAGGCGCTGCACCCCTCCGGAGAGGCAGCCGTATCGGGCGTGGAACACCTCGCCCCGGCGAGCGTCGATCACCGCCGCGATGGTGCGGCCGGTATGGCGCAGCGGGTAGGCGACCAGGTCGAGGCTGCTGACCGCGACCATGGGCACCCGCAGGGCGTGCGCCATTGTGATCGCAGTGGTCACCCCCACCCGCAGTCCGGTGTAGAGCCCCGGGCCGACATCGACCGCGACCGCGCCCAAGTCCCTCAGGGCGACGCCGGCATGGGCGCAGGCCGCCTGAATCTGGGGAGCGAGCAACTCGGCGTGACGGCGCTCGCGGGTGGCCTGAACCGAGGCCAGCACACCTTCGCGGCCTCCGATGGCGCAGCCCACGCGGCCGGTGGCCGACTCGATCCCGAGTATCAGCACAGCGAGCGCTCCGGACATGGCCACACCAGCGGCCGGGCACGGCCCTGCCGGGTCGCCTCTATCAGCACGGAGAGGCCCAGGGCTCGAGCGCGGCCCTCAACCGGTCGGCGCGGCGCTGCCAGGCCTCGCCCCGGCCCCGCAGCTCGAAGCTGCGATCGTCGTCGCCGCGGCCGAAGCGGATCGTCACCGACAGGCGCTCGGGCGGAAGATCCGACGAGATGGTGTCGCCCCACTCCACGAGGGTCACGCCCTCATCTAGAAGTTCGGGCAGGGCCAGGTCGCTCACCTCTTCGGGGCAGTCGAAGCGATAGACATCGAGGTGGTTAACCACCAGTCGCCCCTCATAGCGGTTGGCCAGAGTGAATGTGGGGCTGGTGACGGGGGCGGTCACGCCCAGGCTGGCCGCGAAGCCCTGGACGAAGGCAGTCTTGCCCGCTCCCAAGTCCCCCACCAGAACGACCACGTCGCCGGTATCAACGATTGCGGCGACGGCCGCGCCGAGCGCCCTCGTCTCGTCGACAGCGGCAGTGCGGCACGCGATCATCCGGGCCTAGCGCGGATACGCAGGCGGATGTTCTTCACCCCCTCGATCGTACCGACGGCGCACGAAGGCCCGTATGCCCGACCGCAAGCGACCCGGACCGGGCGTGGGTCAACGGTTTGTCGCACCGACGGCGCCGCGCACCGCCTTGACCACTGCGGCCACAGCGAGCAGCCTCACATCGTCGGCGTCGGCGGGCACTTCGCCGGTTGCCGCGGCCACCACCGCGTCGCCGTCGCTGCGGGTGTGGGCCGGCACCAGTTCGCGGGCCAGGCCGTCGTGGCCTCCCTGGGCCACCCAGAAGCAGTCGAGCTTTGACAGCGCGGCGTTGGTGACCACTGCCCCCAGCGTCGTGTTGGAGAAGGGATCCGCCCGGGCCGGCCACTGCTCGAAGGTTCCGTCCGCGATCCTCTCGAGCATTTCCTCGGCGGCTGGGCGGGGGCTGCCCGAGGCGTTAACAGCAACGACCGCGGTGACAACCAGATCGCCTCGCCGGATCGTGGCCACGCCCAGCCCACCAGGCTCGGCGTTCTCGGCGCCGAGCCACTTCGACACCGTCGCGCCGGTCCCCGCCCCCACCGAACCGATCTCCGAGGAAGTGGCCCGGTTCGTGGCCGCGTGGCGACCGGCGGCGACGCCGGGGCGGACGGCCGAATCGCCCACGCCGAGGTCGTACAGGGCCATGGCCACCACGATCGGCACCGGCCCGTGGGGGGTGTCGAACCCCCGGCCCTCGGCCTCGAGGACCTCCATCACCCCGTCGGCCGCGGCCAGGCCGAAGGCGGAGCCGCCGGTGAGCACGACCGCGTCGACGCAG
>JAKZWH010000206.1:0-4272 GCA_047515615.1 Acidimicrobiales bacterium
GGACGAGATCCCCGGCCCCGTCGCCACGGCCCGCCAGACTTCCTCAGGCCGCCCGGGTACTTCGACCTCGAGTTCGATAGACCGGCGATCATCAGACATGGTTCACCTCCGGGTCTGTCCCCGGGCGGGCTCTGCGGGCGCCGGAGTTCAAAGGTGGCGCCGGGACGAGATGACGCCCGTGTCGAAGCCGGCACGGGCCAGCCCGCCGGAGAACCTGGCGTGCTCGATCTTCAAGCAGCGGTTCATCACCACGTCGAGGCCGGCGGCCAGGCAAACCAGGGCGGCTTCGGGGCTCCACAGACCCAGTTGCGCCCAGAACACGCGGGCGCCGGTGGCGGTGGCCTCGGCGGCAACGCCGGGTAGGTCCTCGGAGCGGCGGAACACGTCGACGATGTCGGGCACCACCGGCAGGGCCTCCAGCGAAGGGTAAACCGTCCGACCGAGGATCTCCCTCTCGCGGGGGTTCACGAGATACACGTCGAAGTCCACCGACGACGACAGCAGGTAGGTGACGACGAAGTTGCTGGCCCGCGCCCGGTCGGACGAGGCGCCAACGACCGCTACCGTTCGCGAGCGGCGAATGATGTCCCACCGCTCGCCGGCGTCGGGCGGTGTCCAGCCCTCGACGGGGGGACGCTCAGGCACCGGCGCCGCCCACACGGCCCGCCGCGGCGGCGAGGGCCTGGTCGAGATCCCAGATGATGTCCTCGACGTCCTCGAGGCCGACGGAGAGCCGCACCATGTCGGCCGATACGCCTGCGGCGGCCATGTCGGCCTCGGAGAGTTGCTGGTGGGTGGTGGAGGCCGGGTGGATGACGAGTGTCTTGGCGTCGCCGACGTTGGCCAGGTGGGACACGAGTTGCAGCGCCTCGATGAACCTGGCTCCGGCCGCCCGGCCGCCCTCGACGCCGAACGTGAAGATGGAGCCTGGCCCCTTGGGAAGGTACCGCTGCGCCCGCTCGTGGTGGGGGTGGTCACCGAGGCCGGCCCAGCGCACCCAGGCCACCCGGTCATCCGCGTCGAGCCATTCGGCGACAGCGCGGGCGTTGGCCACGTGGGCGTCCATCCGCAGCGGCAGCGTCTCGAGGCCGCACAGCAGGAAGAAGGCGTCGAAGGGCGAGAGGCAGGCGCCCACGTCGCGCATCTGCTCGGCCCGCAGTCTGGTGCAGAAGGCGTACTCGCCGAAGTTGTCCCACCAGCGCAGTCCGTTGTAGCTCGCCACAGGCTCGGTGAAACTCGGGAACCGTCCCGACCCCCAGTCGAAGCGACCGGCCTCGGCAACCACCCCGGCGATGGTGGTGCCGTGCCCGCACAGGAACTTCGTGGCCGAGTGCACGACGATGTCGGCCCCGAACTCCATGGGCCGGCAGAGGTACGGGGTGGCGAACGTCGAGTCCACTACCAGCGGCAGGCCGTGCGCGCGGGCAACCTCGGCGAGGCCGCTCAGGTCGGCGATCTCCCCCGACGGATTGGCGATGATCTCGGTGTAGAGCAGCTTCGTCCCGTCGCCGATGGCGGCGGCGAAAGAGTCGGCGTCGGTGCTGCGAACGAAAGTGGTGTCGATGCCGAGGCGGCGCAGCGTCACGTCGAACTGCGTGTACGTGCCGCCGTACAGCCCGGCGGCCGACACGATGTGATCGCCGGCGCCGGCCAGAGACGTGAGGGCGAGGAACTGCGCCGACTGGCCGCTCGACGTGGCCACCGCCCCGATGCCGCCCTCCAGATTCGCCATCCGCTCCTCGAACACGTTGGTGGTGGGGTTCGAGATCCGCGTGTAGATGGAGCCGTACTTCTGGAGAGCGAAGAGGTCGGCCGCGTCAGCGGTGTCTTCGAAGACGAAGCTGGAGGTGTAGTAGATCGGTGTGGCCCGGGCTCCGGTCCCCGGATCGGGGCGCCCGCCGGCATGGAGCGCCCGCGTGCGGAACCCCCAGGCCCGATCCGTCATGCCCGACCTACCTCGACGAGCCCGTGTTCACGACCGGGCTGGTCCCCGGCAGCGTCTTCGCCGGGTAGGTGTGCACGGAGACGATGCCGGGATGTGCGCTGGCCTCGGCGTCGCCGGACGCAAGTGCGGTTGTTTCGGCCATGGAACGACGCTAGTGGCAGGCGGGGCGGGCGAGGCTACGCCGACGACTCGACGACGGCGCCGAGTCAGACGTTCTTGCCGATGGCTGCGAGGTTGGTTTTCTGGAGTTCGTAGCCGGGCATGAGGCGTTCGACGGCGGCTATCTCGTCCCAGTTCTTGAGGATGAGATCGTAAATGGGCTCTACGCGGTTGATGGGGCAGGGGGGGTTCGGTTGTCTGGCGGGTTGAGTGTGTCAGGCGCAGCGGTAGAGGACGCGGATGCGGTAGTTGTCGGCGTTGGTGTAGCCGAAGCCTTGGCGTTTGACGGCTTTGATGATCCGGTTGATGCCTTCGGTGGGCCCGTTGGTGAGGCCGGTGTCGAAGTAGGCGAGCAGTTCGGGTTCCCAGGCGCGGAGGGTCTTGGCGAGGCGGTTCGTCTCGGCGACGTCGAAGGCGCGGGCGTGGTGGTGCCAGTCCGCCAGTGCGGCTTCGGCGGCGGCGCGGTCGGCGCTGGTGTAGAGGTCTCGGAGCATCTCCTTGAGCGTCCAGGCGCATTCGAGTTCGTCCCACCAGTCCGCTTGGAACGCCGCGGTGAGGCGCCCCCAGGCGCGGTCGGTGAGATGTTCCCGGGCGCGCAGCAGGTCGTGGCGCACCGACCACAGCGGGTCGCCTTTGCGGCCGCGGTGGCCACAGATTTCCTGTTGGCGTCGGGTTCGCACGTCGGTGAGCGCCGCGTTGGCGAGACCCACGATGTGGAAGTGGTCGGCGACGCGGGTCGCCTGCGGCGCCGCGTCGCGCACCGCGGCCTTGTAGCCGGCGTAGGGGTCGATCACCACCGCCTCGATGCTGTGCACACCCTCGCCGAGCGCTTCGAGGCGGTCGACCAGCACTTTCTTGGACCGGCCCTCGATGAAGTCCCACAACCGGGAACTCTCCAAGTCCACCAGGCCGGTCATGTAACTCCTGTAGCGACGGAACGTCGTCTCGTCGACGCCCAACAGCCGCGGCGGCCCCACGGGGCGGCGGGCGAGCTTGTCCCGCGCCGCCGCGGCGATGGCCCGCCACGCCGTCGCCCAACCCACCCGGAACGACCGCGCCACCGCCGCCGTCGAGCGGTCCACAGCAGCGAGGGCGATCGCCGCGCACAACCGGGCCGTCACACGGCGCCGCGGCGCCACCTGGCGGGTCGACTCGGTGAAGGACCGAACACAGCCCGGCGTCTCGCAACGAAACCGCCGCTTCGTCCACACCAACACCGTCGGGCGCTCGTAGCTCAACCCGTCGCGCACCCGGCAGGTCCGATACTCCTTGACCCGAGAGCTGAACGTGCCACAGCGCACACACGCCGCATCAGGGCGCGCCACACGCACCGACACCTCCAACACACCGGCGCGTTCGACCGCGCCGGTGACCTCGAAGTCCTCCAACCCGACCAGCGCACGCGTAACATCACCCATCTCGGGGCCTCCTTGTCTAGATGGCGCTTACCACCAGACTCGCGAGGCCCCGACCCGCGCACGCGGACCCTCAAGATCCCCAGATCACGGTCCCAGCCCCATCAAACGATGCTCCTATGTTTGTCAAGCGGCGGTTTGGGTGAGCCAGTTGTGGTAGCGGATGGCGAGGTCGTGGTTGTGGCGGGTGCCTCGTTCGAGTTCTGAGAGGCGGTTGGTGTGGGCGTTGATGGCTTGTGCGGCGTCGGCGATGGTGACGCCTGCGGTGTGTCGGAGGTGGCGTAGGTGTGCTCCTTGGGGCACTGGTGGTGGGTCGGTGAGGAGTTGGTGGATTTCTCGGGCGATGTGGCGTTTGAGGCAGCGGATGATCTCTCTGCGGGACTTGCCTTGGGCGGTGCGCCGGGCGGCGTAGGCCTTGGTGCGCTCGTCGCAGCGGAGGCGGACCATGGCGATGCGCCAGAGGGCGTTGTTGGCGTGGCGGTCGCCGCCTCGGTTCAGTCGGTGGCGCACGGTGCGCCCCGAGGACGCTTCGACGGGGCTGGCGCCGCAGAGGGCGGCGAAGGAAGCCTCGTTCGTTAGGCGCTCGGGGTTGTCTCCCGCGGCGATGAGCAGAGTCGCCGCCACGTCGGGGCCGACGCCGCGAGCGGCGAGCAGGGCGGGGTTCGCCGCGGCGCACAGGCGGGCGATCTCGGTGTCGAGTTCGCTGATCTCGCCGCTGAGCGCCCCGTAGCGGCGCGCGAGGACGCGCAGCGC
>JAKZWH010000207.1:0-3304 GCA_047515615.1 Acidimicrobiales bacterium
GGCGGGGGCGGGGGCGAGCCGTGGCAGGCGCGGATCTTCTCGGAGGTCGCAGCCGGCTACGAGGAAGCACCCGGATTCGTCGGTGCCACCATCGCCATGCTGGGCCCGACCCTGCTGCGCCACAGCACCGAAGACCAGAAGCGCCGGTTCCTGTCCGGCCTGCTGTCGGGCGAGCTCGCCTTCTGCCAGCTGTTCAGCGAGCCGGGAGCGGGCAGCGATCTGGCCGGCCTGGCCACCAGAGCAGAACGTGACGGCGACGAGTTCGTTGTGAACGGCCAGAAGGTGTGGAACTCCCAGGCCCAGTTCTGCGACTGGGGCTTCCTGCTGGTTCGCACCGATCCGAACGCGCCCAAGCACCGCGGCATCACCTTCCTGCTGGTGGAGATGGCCACCCCGGGCATCGAGGCCCGCCCCCTGGTGCAGATGAACGGCTCAGCCCACTTCAACGAGGTGTTCTTCACTGGCGTGCGCATCCCGGCGGCCAACGTGGTGGGCGTGATCGACGGCGGATGGGCACCGGCGCGCACGGTGCTGCTCAACGAGTCGGCGTTCATCGGGGACCCCAAGGGCACCAGCGTGATGTCCCCTCTGTCGGAGCTGGCCCGGCGCCACGGCCGCCTCGACGATCCGCTGGTGCGCCAGCGGCTGGCTGACGCCTGGGCCCGGGAGAGGATGCAGCGGTGGATGGGCGAGACCATCCAGAACGCGGTGCGCCGGGGCGAGCCGCCGCGGATCGACCCCGCCCTCATGAAGCTGTTCGCGTCAGAGTCGAAGCGCCGCAGCGGGGAGCTGGCATCGGCTCTGGGAGGCCTGGCCGTGGTGGCCGAGTGGGACGAGCCGGCCCGCTGGGCCCGTCACGAGCTGATGGGGCGCTACGCCTTGTCGATCGGCGGCGGGACCAACGAGGTGATGAGGAACAACCTGGCGGAGCGCTCCCTGGGCCTGCCCCGCGAGCCCAGCGTCGACCGCGACCTGCCCTGGCGAGACATTCCGAGGTGACTGGCGACCCGCCCACCGCCGTCGGCGTCGTCGGGCCGGTCCCGTGGACCCTCAGCGCGGCGGTGCGGCCCGGTTGGGGGCGAAGATGCCGGGCATGACGATGAAGCCGTCTATGTGGCGGAACCGGTCGGTCCAGCGACGCAGAGCCGGATAGTCCTCGCGGGAGACGCCGCCCTCCTCCGATAGCACGACATCTGCGAACAGGGCCAGGTCGGCGATGGTCGGATGCGGGCTGGACGCCACCCAGTCGAGGCCCTCGCGCTCGCGGAACCAGAGGTGCTCGTCAAGCACCCCGAACAGCCGGTGGGCGCCGGCCCGCACCGCGTCGATGTCGAAGTCGTAGCCGAGGTTCACGTGCAGGCGGGCGGCTGAGGCGGTGTTGGTGGTTCCCTCGGCGAACAGCAGCCACGAGGCGGTCTCGCCCAGCAGCTTGGGGTCGTCCACCGGGTACCAGCGGCGGGTCGGGTCATAGCGCACGGCCAGGTACACCAGGATGGCGTGGGAGTCGCGCAGCATGTAGCCGTCGTCGTCGATCACCGGGATGTGTCCCAGGGGGTTGATCTTGGCGAACTCCGCGGACTTGTGCTCCCAGCCCGGGTAGAAGTCCACCGCCACGGCGGTGTATTCGAGGCCGAGGATGTTCATCAGCAGCCGGACCTTGTAGCAGTTGACCGACAGCTCCCAGTCGTACAGCGTGATCATGTCTGTCGTGCGCCCCTTCAGATGTCGAGGACCAGCCGGTCGCTTCGGGCCCTTGACACGCACACCATCATCTGGTCGCCCTGCTGCTTCTCGGTGTCGTTGAGGTACACGTCGTTGTGGACGGGCTCGCCGTCGAGCACCGCCACCCGGCACGTGCCGCAGGCGCCGGTCTCGCACGACGACGCCACCTCCACGCCGTTGGACCGCAGCACGTCCATGACGGTGGCGCCCGCGGGGACCTCCAAACTCAGCGCGGAGCGGGCCAGGTCCACCGTGAACGTGGTCGAGTCGTCGATCTCGGTCGGGTTGGCGAAGTACTCGAAGTGGACGGTGTCGTCGGCTCGGCCCGCGGCCGCGGCTATGCGGCGCGCCGCGTCGAGCATCGGGCCCGGACCGCACACGTAGGCGTGCTCGTGGGGTCCGGGATCGGCCAGAAGCGCCTCCAGCGCCGCGCCGGTCTCCGCTGGCGACAGCCCGATGTGGCGGGTGACCGCCTCGCCCAGTCCGTCCACCAGCTCTGCGAAGGCGACGTGGTCGTCGCTGCGGGCGAAGACGTGCAGCTCGAAGTCCAGGCCCTGGTGGCGCAGCGCCTGGGCCATGGCCAGCAGCGGGGTGATGCCGATGCCTCCGGCGACGAGGATGGTGCGCACCGCGTCGCGGCGCAGCGGGAAGTTGTTGCGCGGCTCCGAGACGGCCAGCACGTCGCCGACCCGAACGCTGTCGTGCAGGGCCAGCGAGCCCCCGCCGCCGTCGGGCTCGAGCTTCACGCCGATGCGGTAGCGGTCGAGCTCGCCGGGGCCGTTGGTCAGGGAGTACTGGCGCACCAGCGCGTTGGGCAGATGCACGTCGATGTGGGCGCCGGGCTGGAAGGTGGGGAGCTGGCCCGCGATGGACACCAGATCGAACCCGGCCACGTCCGCGGCGGCCTGCCACTTGCGGGCCACCTGCACCCTCAGCGCGGCCCGCCGTCCCTTCGGGGCCGGCTCGGGCATCTCAGACAGGCGGATCGGCACCTCCTCGATGGAGGCGACCATGGGCTCGGGCGCCGGTCGTCGGCGGGCCTCGGCCTCGACGGCTTCTCGCAGCTGCGACAACGCGGTGTTGTGGTGGCGCCACACCGGGATCCGGCTGCTCGGATCAGGTTCGCCGGCCAGCACGGCCCGGATGACGGTGCGGTCGGCGTCGGCGGGCTGCGCGAAGAAGACGACGGTGCTGGCCGGGCCGCCGCCGCGGGAGTCGGCTCGCAGCACAAGGTGGTAGCGGCCCCGGTCGGTGACGGTCATGTCCACGTCTGCGTCCCCGGCCGCGCCCTCACCGTCGCCGGGAACGCCTATGCGGTCGGTGGGAGAGAAGCGATGCCGGCTCAGCGCGTCGATGACGAGGTCGCTGGGGGCGCGCACCGCGACGCCGCGCAGGCCGAAGGCCCCTGCAGCCTCCAGCGCGTCAAGCGTCGGCGGCTCGCCGTCGGGGTCGGCGCCCGACCACACCAGGCCGTAGCGCTCGACAGCCGGGAACGTGCGGTTGCAGATGGTGCGGGCGGGCGCGTCGGCGGGATGGGCGGGAATGTAGGTGCACCCCGCGGTGCGGCTGGCGTAGCGCCAGC
>JAKZWH010000208.1:0-5095 GCA_047515615.1 Acidimicrobiales bacterium
TCGAGGCCGAGCCGATTGGCCACCGCCTGCGCCACGGTCGACTTGCCCGAGCCGGCCGGGCCGTCAATGGCTATGACCCGCATCCGAGGATCCCTTGAGCGGGCCTGAGAGCGTCCAACGTCTCGTAGAAGCCGGGGAACGTCTTGGCCACGCATCCGGGGTTCTCGATCTGCATTCCCGCCACCTGTAGGCCGAGCACCGAGAACGCCATGGCTATGCGATGGTCGTCGTAGGTGTGAACTCGGGCGCCCCTGGGGGCCGGACCCGGCTGCACGGTGAAGCCGTCGGCCAGTTCCCGGGCCTCTACGCCGCACCGGCGCAACTCCGCGACGACAGCCGCGATGCGGTCGCTCTCCTTGCCGCGCACGAATCCAATGCCCCGCACTGTGGTGGGCGTGCCCGCAAACGATGCCGCCACTGCCAGCGTGGGGGCGGTGTCGGACATGTCCGCGAGATCGACCTCAACCCCCTTGAGGGGCCCGCCCGTGACTTGGGTGTAATTCTCGCCGGACTGGACTGTGGCGCCCATGGTTCCCAGCAGCGGGGCGAAGCGGGCATCGCCCTGGACCGAGTCGGGGCCGAGGCCCTCAACGCGGACTGTCCCTGTTGTGATCGCGGCCGCCGCCCAGAAGTACGAGGCCGATGAGGCGTCCGGCTCCACCGCGAAGCGTCCGGGCGAGGTGTATCCGCCGCCGGCGACATGCACGGAGTCCGGCCCGACCTCGACGGCCGCGCCGAAGGAGCTCATGACTGCGGCCGTCATCTCCACGTAGGAACGGCTCACAGCTCGGCCGTCGAGGCGCACCCTCAGCCCTCCCGGCACCAGCGGGCCGGCCAGCATGAGCCCGGAAAGGAACTGGCTGGAGCGGTCGACAGCCACGGTGGCCTCGCCGGAGCGGATCGGTCCCCGGATCCGCATCGGCAGGGCGTCGCCGCCGGGTCTGGATTCCACCCACACACCGAGGCCTCGCAGCGCGTCGACCAGGTCGCCGAAGGGTCGAGCCCTCAACTGGGGGTGCCCGTCGATGGTCACCGGCTGCGCCGAGAGGGCCGCCACTGGCGCCAGGAACCGGCTAGTGGTCCCCGACATCCGAGCGTCGATCAACGTGCCGGGGAGCACCGCGACCGCGCCCCCGGTGCCGCCGATCCGCACCTCGGCATCCTCGGGCCGGCAGCTGACGTCTGCGCCGAGCGATCTGACCCCCTCCATCATGGCCTCGGTGTCGTCGGCGAGGAGCGCTCCGGTCAGCGTGGTCTCCCCCGTAGCCAGCGCGGCGCACACCAGCGCCCGGTTGGTGATGCTCTTGGAGCCCGGAAGCCTCACCGTCGCGTCGGGCGGCGCCCCGAGCGGCGTGATGGTCAGGACCCTGGGCCAATGCTCCATCACTCGAGCGGGTTGAGCGAGGGGCGGTACCCGGCCTCCGCCAGGCCCTGGGCGAACTGCTCCGCGCTGTCGCTTTGAACCACGGCCAGCACGACGCCGCGGGGTCCCTCTGCGGAGTGCGCGATCTCCAGGTCGTAGATGTTCACGTCGAGGTCGGCCGCAAGCGTGGTGATCCTGGCCAGCTCGCCCTTCTGGTCTCGTATTGCGATCCGAACCTCGGTCAGCCGCGAGGGCTCGGGGGCTCCCGCCGACAGGCTCCGCCGGCTGTCTCGGGCGGCCTCGAGCCGAGCCAGCAGCTCTTTGCGATCGCCCCCGGAGACGATCAGGCGCATCTCGACCAGCTCGTCGAGCAGCTCGTCGAGGACATCGGTGATTGCGACCCTGTTCTCGACACAGATCTCGGGCCAGATGGCAGGGTGGCCCGCGGCCACCCGGGTCATGTCCCGGAAGCCGCCGGCCGCGAGCCGCAACAGGGCGCGGTGCTCGGACGACCGTCCCTCCGCGATGCGCATCAGCACGGCTGCGGTGAGGTGCGGGACGTGCGAGACGACGGCCACCAGCGCGTCATGGCGTTCCGGCGCCAGCGCGATCACCTGGGCGCCAAGCTGGGACACGATCTCGCGCACGCCGGCCAGGGCCGCGTCGTCGGTGGTCGCGGTGGGCGTGAGCACCCACACCGAGTCGCGGAACAGGTCCGGGTCGGCACCGGCCAGGCCGTCCTGCTCGCTGCCGGCCATTGGATGGCCGCCAACGAACCGGGGATCGCTCACGGCCTCGACCACTGGCGCCTTCACGCTTCCCACGTCGGTCACGACGGCGGCGCCGGCGTCGAGCAGTTGCTGCACGACGGCGGCCAGCGACGCCGGCGGAGTGGCGGCCACGGCCAGGTCGCAGGGTCCGGGCTTTCCGATGAGGTCCACCGCGCCGACGGCCACGGCGGCCTCGGCCCGCTCGGCGTCGGGCTCGACGCCGGTCACGTGCCACCCCGCCTTTCGCAGGGCCATCCCCACCGACCCCCCGATCAGGCCCGTGCCGGCGATGATGGCGGTGCGCTGTGGGCCCATGAACGGCGATGCTACCGGTGCGGCCCGCCGGCCTCGGCCCGCGATGCCGGGTCCGCGGCGGCCTTCTCGAGGGCCCTAGCCTCCGAGGGGGTCAACGGCCGCCAGTGGCCCGGCGGCAGGCGCCGATCGGCCAGAGGGCCGATCTTGGTCCTCACGAGGCGGCGGACAGGGTGCCCCACCTCCTCGCACATCCTGCGCACCAGCCGGTTGCGTCCCTCGCGCACGGTGATGCGCAGCAGGTCCGGCGCGACCAGGGCCACCCTGGCTGGAGCGGTCGGCCCGTCCTCGAGCACCACGCCGCGGCGCAAGGCCCGCACCGCGGCGGGGCGAGGCGACCCGGACACGTGGGCGAGGTATTCCTTCTCGATGCCGAAGGACGGGTGGGTGAGACGATGGGCCAGGTCGCCGTCGTTGGTGAGGAGCAGCAAGCCCTCGGTCTGCAAGTCGAGGCGCCCGACCGGGAAGACGCGCGGCTCGGCGGGAACAAGGGCAGTGACCGTGGGCCGGCCCTGCGGGTCGTGGACGGTCGTCACCACGCCTCGGGGTTTGTTGAGAAGGTAGTGAACCAGGTCGGGCCGCACGCCTACGACTACCCCGTCCACCTCCACCACAGCCCGAGCGGCATGGATGCGGGCCCCGAGCCGGGCCACCGAGCCGTCGACGCGCACCCGCCCGTCGGAGATCAGCGTCTCGCAGGCGCGGCGGCTCCCGATCCCGCATCGGGCCAGGACCTTCTGGAGGCGCTCGCCCTCGCCGGCGGTCACCGGCACTCTCCGGTTCACCGGCGGCCCCGGGGTCGCCGCCGCGGGCCCCTCCGATGTCACCGGTCGCCGTCGGAGGGACCGTCGGGACCCCGACCGTCGGGATCCGGCCCGTCGGGCTCGGGCACCAGCCGCAGGCGGCGCTCCATGGCCTCCACCTCGGCCACCTCGGGCACGAACTCGCCCAGCGGGGGCAGATCGTCGAGCGCGTCGAGCCCCAGGTGCTCTAGGAACTGCGGCGTCGTGCCGTAGAGCATCGCCTGGCCCGGGCCGGGGGCCCGAGCGATCTCGTCTATGTAGCCCCGGCGCCTGAGCGTCCGCATTACGCCGTCGACGTTCACTCCCCGGATGTCGGCGACCTGGTGGCGCGACACCGGCTGCTTGTAGGCGACGACGGCCAGCGTCTCGAAGGCGGCGGCCGACAGACGGGCACCGTGGCCCTCGCGCACGAACCGCTCCACGCAGGTGTCCTGGGCCGGCGCGGTCTGGTAGCGGTAGCCGCCGGCCACCCTGGCCAGCACGAAGCCTCGGCCCTGCGACTCGTACTCCGCGGCGAGGGCGTCGCAGACGGCCCGCACCCGTTCGGTCGACGCCCCGACGACCGCGGCCAGGACGCTCGGCGGCAGCGGCTCATCCGCCAGCAGCAGCACAGCCTCGAGCGCCGCCGCGATCTCAGACTCTCCGGTCGGGTCGAGGCCGACGGGCCCGCTCATCGGCGCACTGCCACTCAGCCTTCGTAGACGTCCGCGCCCACGATCGCGGCCTGTTGCACCGCGGCATCGTCGCCGCCGGTCCACGACACGACGATGTCTCCGAACGTTGTCGCCTGCTCGAGATCGGCCAGTCCCTGCTTGACCAGTTCGAGCAGGGCAAGAAAGCGCACCACCAGCCCGAGGCGATCGTCGATGCCGGAGGTGAGGCCGCGGAAAGTGACCCGCTTGACCCGGGCCAGCTCCTCGACCAGCTCGGCTATGGCGTCGCCCACCGTCAGCGAGATCGGCGTGATGTGGGCAATGTCCACCCGAGGGGCGGGGACGGGAGCCGCCGCCCGCAGGTAGGCGGCCCGCACCTCCTCGGGCGACACCCCCTCAAGGATGGACGGGGCCAGCAGCAGCCAGCGCTCCTCGATGGCGCCTACTCGGCGCGGTCGACTCTTGGCCGCCGCCTCCAGCAGGCGGCGGAGCCTCTGCGACGCGTCTCGGAAGGTGCTGCACTCCGCAAGCCGGGCCAGAAGCAGGTCTCGCTCCGAGATTCCGACCATCTCGTCGTCAAGGTCCACCACGGTCTCGGCAGGCAGCATCCGCTTGACCTTCATGTCGACAAGAGTCGCGGCGATCAGCAGGAACTCGGTCGCCACCTCGAGATCGCAGTGGGACATCCGGTCGATCTCGGCCAGGAAGGCGTCGGTTATGCGGGCGATGGGGACGTCGTAAAGCTCCACCTGCTCCCGCAGGATGAGTTGCAGCAGCAGGTCGAAGGGCCCGCGGAAGACGGGGGTGGACACCTCGTACGCCATCGGACGCGACACTACCCGCCTACGCTGGCGGGCCATGATCAGAGTCCTCTCCGGCATCCAGCCAAGCGGCGACCTGCACCTAGGGAACTACCTGGGGGCTATCCGCAACTGGGCGAGGATCCAGCACACTGCCGATGCCTTCCACCCGGTGGTGGACCTCCACGCCGTCACGGTGCCCCAAGAGCCCGGGGAGGTGGGGAGGGCCACCCTTCGGATGTCGCAGATGCTCATGGCCGCCGGCCTCGACCCTGAGGTGTGCACGATCTTCGTGCAGAGCCACGTTCGCGAGCACACCGAGTGCGCCTGGCTGCTGGAGTGCACGGTGTCGTTCGGGGAGCTCAGCCGGATGACCCAGTTCAAGGACAAGTCA
>JAKZWH010000209.1:0-5154 GCA_047515615.1 Acidimicrobiales bacterium
GGTGTCGATCATCCGCAACCGCGTCGACGGCCTCGGCGTCGCCGAGCCCGAGATCTCCACCCAGGGCGGCAACATCCTCGTGCAGCTCCCCGGCGTCAACGAGCAGCAGCGGGCACTGGACCTCGTGGGCCAGACCGCGGAACTGCGGTTCCGCCCCGTGCTGAGCGTGCTGTCAGAGAGCGCATTCGAGGGCGTCGACAGCGAGGATCCGCTGCCGGCCCGCTACGCCCTCACCGAGGGTGAGGCGGCCGCCGGCGCCGAGGTCGTATTGCCCCTCTACGACGACTTCCGCAACGTCGTGTTCCGCTACCGGCTCGGCCCCACCGCGGTCGCCGGCGCCAGCCTCGAGGGCGCTGTCGCCCAATACAACGCCCAGGCTGGTATCGGCTGGTTCGTGGCACCCACGTTCAAGCCGGGACCAGACGGCATCGACCTATTCAACGAGGTGAGCCGCAGATGCCATAGCCGCGACACGTCGTGCCCCACCGGGCAGGTGGCCATCGAGCTCGACAACGAGGTGGTGAGCGCGCCGGTGGTACAGGGCGACAGCGCCTTCTTCGAGCCGTTCGAGCGTTCCAGCATCACCATCTCCGGGGGCTTCAGCGAGGAAGAAGCCCGCGACGTGGCCCTGGTGCTCGACTACGGCGCCCTGCCCGTAGAGCTGGAGGCCCAGCAGAGCCAGATCGTGTCGGCGTCGCTGGGAACCGACGCCCTCTCCGCCGGTGTCCTCGCGGGTCTCATCGGGCTGGGGCTGGTGTCGTTGTACCTGATCGCGTACTACCGCCTGCTGGGCCTGGTGGCCATCGCCAGCCTGGGCCTTTCGGGGGCGATGCTGTGGACGATCATCGCCTGGCTGGGCGAGTCGCAGGGGCTGGCGCTGACCCTGGCCGGTGTCACCGGCCTCATCGTGGCCATCGGCGTGTCGGTTGACTCCAACGTCGTCTACTTCGAGCACCTCAAGGAGGACGTGCGCTCGGGCCGGACATTGCGCTCGGCGGTTGACCGCGCCTTCCCGGTGGCGTACTCCACCATCGTCAAGGCGGACTTCGCGTCGCTCATCGCGGCGGGCGTCCTGTACTGGCTGACCTCGGGCCCGGTGCGGGGCTTCGCCCTGTACCTGGGGCTGGCCACGATCCTCGACCTGGTGGCCACGTACTTCTTCATGGGACCGGTGGTCGGCCTCATGGCCCGCGGCTCGGGCCTGTACGCCCATCCGGGCCGGTTCGGAATACCGGCCTCGCTGGCGCGGCCAGGGACCCGGCAGCCAGGAGCGACGCCATGACGGGCTGGTTACTGCGCCGGCTGGCCTCCGCGTACCGGGGAGAGCAGCAGATCGACTTCCCGAGGCTCTGGAGGCGGGCTCTGATCGGCTCGCTCGCCGCGGTGGTGGTGAGTCTCGCAAGCTTCGCCGTGCTGGGCGTCGATCTGGGCATCGAGTTCGAGGGGGGAACCTCCTGGGAGGTGCCGGCGCCAACAGTGTCGGTGGCGGAGGTCCGCGACGCTCTGCGGAGCACCGGCGCAGCCGACGCCAAGATCCAGACACTCGGCGGCGACACGATCCGGGTGCGGGCCGACGTCGAGGGGGCCGAGGCGGTGGATGGCGTGCGCAACGCCTTGGCCGAGCTGGCCGGCGTCACCGGCGACGACGTGAGCGTCACCACCGTCGGCCCGTCGTGGGGCTCCGAGATCACCGGCCAGGCCCGTACCGCCTTGATCGCCTTCTTCGCGATCATCGCCGCCTACATCGCGGTCAGGCTCGAGTGGAGGATGGCCGTGGGGGCGCTGCTGGCGGTGGCCCACGACATCGTGGTGTCGGTGGGCTTCTACTCGCTGTTCCAGTTCGAGATCACCCCGGCCACGGTCATAGCGTTCCTTAGCATCATGGGCTACTCGCTCTACGACACGATCGTCGTCTACGACAAGGTGCGCGAGGTGGTGGGCCGGGTGTCGGCCACCGGCCGCTACACCTACACCGAGATGATGAACCTGTCGCTCAACCAGGTGCTGATGCGCTCGATCAACACGTCGATCACGTCGATGATCCCGGTGGTGTCGATGCTGGTGATCGGCTCGTTCGTGCTGGGAGCGGTGACGCTGCGGGAGTTCGCCATCGCCCTGCTGGTGGGCATCTTGGTGGGCACCTACTCTTCGCTGTTCGTAGCAGCCGCGGTGGTGGCCAAGATGAAGGAACGCGAGCCCGCCTACGTCGAGATCGCCGAGAGGATCCGCCTGCGCGGCGGCGGGGAAGGCGGCGCGGCCACCCGCACCGTCGCGGCCGACGACGCGGTGCTGGGCGAGGCGGCCGCAGCCAAACGATCGGCCGCAGCCCGGCGGGCCGGATCGGCTCCCCGGCCTGCGGCCCCATCGGCGCCCGGCGCCATCCCCCCGCGTCCTCGCAAGAAAAAGAAGCGGTGAACGCCGTGGCCCGCGGGCGGGGAGTGCCGGTCTAGGTGGCCACCGTCACCCGGGTCCTGCCCTGGCGCCGGGGAGCCCGGAGGCCTGCGGCGGCCGAGATCAGGCCGCTGCTGGAGTACTACCACCAGCGCCATCGAGACGGCTCGCCCGACCTCATCGTGCGAGCCTTCGACGTTGCGGCCAAGGCCCATGAGGGCCAGATGCGCCTGTCGGGGGAGCCCTACATCCGCCACCCCCTGGCGGTGGCCGCCATCGTGGCCCGCCTGGGGCTCGACGACGTGACCATCGCCGCGTCGCTTCTCCACGATGCGGTGGAGGACACCGACGTTGCCCTGGCCGTCATCGAGGCCGACTTCGGCCCGGAGGTCGCCCGGATAGTCGACGGGGTCACCAAGCTCGACCGGGTCCAGTACGACACCCGCGAGCAGCAGCAGGCCGCGTCGGTGCGCAAGATGATCGTGGCAATAGCCCGGGACTTGCGGGTGCTGATCATCAAGCTGGCCGACCGGCTGCACAATCTCCGCACCCTGGCGGTGCTGCCCGCATTCAAGCAGGACTACATCGCCCGCGAGACCCTCGACGTGTATGCGCCCCTGGCCCACCGCCTCGGGATGCAGGACATCAAGCAGCAGCTGGAGGACCTCGCCTTCGCCGCCCTTGAGCCCCGCCGCTACGCGGAGATCGATCAGATGGTGCAGCAGCGGGCCCCCGCGCGAGACATCTACCTGGAGCAGGTGCTGGGGGACGTGGAGTCCCGTCTGGCCGAGCTGGGAATAGAGGCGGAGGTCATCGGCCGCCCCAAGCACCTGTGGTCGATCTACGAGAAGATGGTGGTCAAGGGCCGCTCCTTCGAGGAGATCTTCGACCTCGTCGGCATCCGGTTGCTCGTGGACTCGGTGCGGGACTGCTACGCGGCGCTGGGCTCGATCCACGCCACCTGGCGCCCGGTGCAGGGCCGGTTCAAGGACTACATCGCGATGCCGAAGTTCAACCTCTACCAGTCGCTGCACACGACGGTGGTGGGGCCGCAGGGCAAGACGCTGGAGGTGCAGATCCGCACCCGAGCGATGCACGAGCGGGCCGAGCACGGCGTGG
The DNA here is from genome assembly GCA_047515615.1 of Acidimicrobiales bacterium. GTDB lineage: Bacteria > Actinomycetota > Acidimicrobiia > Acidimicrobiales > Aldehydirespiratoraceae > Aldehydirespirator. The sequence goes on from JAKZWH010000209.1 coordinate 3,511, forward strand.
CCTCCCACTGGGAGTACAAGGACGACTCGCCGTCGCAGGAGATGGCCTGGCTGTCGCGCATCGTGGACTGGCAGCAGGAGACGTCGGACCCGGCAGAGTTCATGTCCAACCTCAAGACCGAGCTCGACACCGACGAGGTGTACGTGTTCACGCCCCAGGGCAAGGTGATCGAGCTGCCGGTGGGGGCCACGCCGGTGGATTTCGCCTACAGCATCCACACCGATGTGGGCCACGCCTGCGTGGGCGCCAAGGTGAACGGCCGGCTGGTGGCTCTCGACAGCCGCCTGCTGTCGGGCGACGTGGTGGAGGTCTTCACCACCCGGACCGAGGGTGCGGGGCCGAGCCGGGACTGGCTCAAGTTCGTGGCCAGCCGCCGGGCCGCCAACAAGATCAAGCAGTGGTACTCCCGTGAGCGCCGGGCCGACGCCATCGAGAACGGCCGCGACGACCTGATCCAGGCCCTGCGGCGCGAGGGTCTGCCGGCCCGGCGCGTGCTGAAGGACAAGCTGCTGGAGTCGGTGGTCGAGCAGCTCAACTACAGCTCCATCGACCTGCTGTTCCTGGCCATAGGGGAGAGTCACCAGTCGGCGGCCTCGGTGGCCGGCCGCTTCGCCCGGGCCCTGCAGGGCGACGACGCAGACGGCGCCGGTGACCGCGACCGCCTGCCCACCACAGCCAGGCGGCGGACCGGGCACCTCCGCAGCGACGCCGATGTGGGCGTGCACGTGGAGGGCCTCGACGACATCCTGATCCGGCTGTCGCAGTGCTGCGCGCCTGTGCCGCCCGACGAGATCATGGGCTTCGTGACCCGGGGCCGGGGCGTGTCGGTGCACCGGTCCGACTGCATCAACGCCATGGGGCTGGTGGAGGGTCAGGCCGATCGCCTGATCGAGGTGGAGTGGGATGCCGATTTCGCCGGCAGGTTCTCGACGACGATTTCGGTGCACGCGCTGGACCGGCCCGGCCTGCTTCGCGATGTGACCGACGTGCTGGCCGAGCACCGCCTCAGCATCATCAGCGCCCGGGCCGAGACCGGCGATGACTTCATCGCCCGCATGGACTTCGAGTTCGAGCTGGCCGACTTGTCCCAGCTCGACTCTGTGCTGTCGAGGGTCCTGGCCCTCGAAGCGGTCTTCGAGGCCTACCGCGTCCTCCCCGGCCGCAACCCCAACTCCGCCTAGCCGCCGCAGGCATTTGGCATAGGGCTGCTCTATTGCCGCGAGTTCTGGCGGCCGATCATCAGGTTCGCAGGATCAGGCTGCGTTGGGGCCGCGGGTGGCCGGTGATCAGGTTGGCCAGCGCGTCGGCGCGGCGCTGCTGGGGAGTCACCTGGCGGTGGGGCCGCCGCGGTCTGAGCTGTAGACGGATTCCATGCTCGCAACCATAGGCAAGGGGTGTGACAACAACCCTCTACAACCCACGAGAACATATGAAAGCTATGATATCGCCGTGCCCATCAACACTAGCTGTGCTAGTCGGCCATCGATGCCAGATAGCTGGAGCGGAATCAGGTAGGCGCTTCGAGCGCGCCTGCGATCAGCTTGAAGCAATCGCGACCTTGCTCCTTCCAGGGTTCTCCGAGGCTGATCGTGAAGTACCAGGTGGAGTTCGAACGGTGGCTGTCCTCGCCTAGTCGTGGTAGAT
>JAKZWH010000210.1:0-6101 GCA_047515615.1 Acidimicrobiales bacterium
TCGACATGCTGGCCCGCCACCGGGCCCACGAGGCCGGCCTCGCCGACCGGCCCTACACCGACGGAGTGGTCACCGGCTGGGGCACCATCGACGGCCGCAAGGTGTTCGTGTTTTCCCAGGACTTCACCGTGATGGGCGGCGCTCTGGGCGAGGTGTTCGCCGAGAAGCTCCACAAGGTCATGGACCTGGCGCTGTCCGTCGGCGCGCCAATGATCGGGCTCAACGACGGTGCCGGCGCCCGCATCCAGGAGGGCGTCGTGTCCCTCGACGGCTACGGCGGGATCTTCTACCGCAACGTGCAGGCCTCGGGCGTCATCCCCCAGATCAGCGTCATCCTCGGGCCGTGCGCGGGCGGTGCCGTTTACAGCCCGGCCATGACCGACTTCATCTTCATGGTCCGCGAGAAATCCCACATGTTCATCACCGGCCCCGACGTGGTTAGGACCGTCACCGGCGAGGCCGTGACCCTCGAGGAACTCGGCGGGGCCACCAGCCACAGCACCAAGTCGGGCGTGGCCACCTTCGTTGCCGCCACCGAGCACGATGTGCTCGACGAGGTCAAGACGCTGCTGTCGTTCCTGCCCTCCAACAACCTCGAGCAGCCCCCGACCTACAAGTCGGCCGACGATCCCGACCGGGAGTGCCTGGCGCTCGACACGCTCCTGCCCGAAAGCCCCAACGTGCCCTACGACATGAAGGACGTGATCGCGGAGGTGGTGGATGACGGCGACTTCTTCGAGTACCACGCCTCCTGGGCCCGCAGCATCGTCTGCGGCTTCGCCCGCGTCGACGGCCGCTCTGTGGGCATTGTGGGCAACCAGCCCATGGTGCTGGCCGGTGTGCTCGACATCGAGTCAGCCGAGAAGGCGGCCCGCTTCGTGCGCACCTGCGATGCCTTCAACATCCCCCTGGTGACCTTCGTCGACGTGCCCGGCTTCCTGCCCGGGGTGGACCAGGAGCACGGTGGCATCATCCGCCACGGGGCCAAGCTGCTGTACGCCTACTGCGAGGCCGCGGTTCCCCGCATCTCGGTGATTACCCGCAAGGCGTACGGGGGCGCCTATGTGGTGATGGACTCCAAGGGCGTCGGCTCGGACCTCTCGTTCGCCTGGCCCTCAGCCGAGATCGCGGTGATGGGACCCCAGGGCGCGGTGGAGATCATCTACCGGCGCGAGCTAGCCGATGCCGCCGACCCGGCCACCCGGCGCGCCCAGCTGGTGGATGACTACGCGCAGCGCTTGGCCAACCCCTACATAGCGGCCGAGAGCGGCTTCGTGGACGAGGTGATCGAGCCGTCGCAAACTCGCCGCAAGATCGTGGCCGGCCTGCGGATGTTGGAGTCCAAGCGCGAGGAGATCCCTCAGCGCAAGCACGGAAACGTCCCGCTGTGACCGCAGCGGACGCCACGGCCGCCGCAGCGCCACTGGGCGGTCTGGAGATCGTGTCCGTCACCCCGGAGCCGACCGACACCGAGCGGGCCGCGATCGTCGCCGCGGTCGAGGCACTCCAAGCCGAGATCTGGCCGCATCTGAGAGCCGCGCCTGCACCCTCGCCCCGCTGGCGCTACGCCGGCCGGACCTGGAAGCGCAGAGCCCGCTACGGCGGCTGGGCCTGAGAGAATCCGAACAGCGCCGGGGGCGGGCAGGCGAGCAACTCCCGCAGACGGAGCAGGTAGTCGCGGCGAGGGATCTCGGTTACGCCGAGGGAGCGCAGGTGCGGCGTCGCCCACTGGACGTCGATCAGTCTCGGGTGGTCGTCACGCAAGCCGTCGGCGAGGGCCACGAGGGCGACCTTCGACGCGTCCCGAGCCCGGTGGAACATGGACTCGCCCGCGAACAGCCCGCCGATAGCCACGCCGTAGAGGCCGCCGACAAGCTCGCCGCCGCTCCATGTCTCCACGCTGTGTGCGAATCCCGCGTGGTGCAGCTGCACGTAGGCGGCCCGCATCTGATCGTCGATCCAGCCATGGGGCCTGGCGGGATCCGCGCACCCCTCGACGACCTCGGCGAAGGCGGTGTCGACCCGGATCTCGTAGCGACGGCAGGCCTGGCGCAGCGAGCGGCGGACCATCAGCCCTTCCGGCTGCAGAACCCCTCGCTCGGGCGGAGACCACCAGCCGATCCGCCCGCCGGGTCTAAGCGGCATCGGGAACAACCCTTGGCTGTAGGCGGCGATCAGCGTCGGCGGCTCCAGGTCAGCACCCACGGCCACGAGGCCGGCCTCGTCGCCGGCTGAGGGGTGCGGGAACACCCAACGGCATGCCGGCAGCGCGTCGGCTTGGCCGCGGCGCGCTCCGCACTCCTCGACCCGGAGTCCATGGCGGGGCGGGCGCCCCGCTTCGGCGGGCACACCTAAAGAGTAGGTTGGAGCGATGATGATCGGTGTGCGCCGCCATAGGAGCGACGCGCAAGGGAGCGGCGTGCAAGGGAGCGGCGTGCCGGCGCCGCCGACATCGCTGCTGGACGCCCTCAGCGAGCGCTGGCAGCCCCTCGCAGCCTCCGCGGTGGGCCGTGTGTTGGAGCTGCCCTCCGACGGCGTCGAGGCGGCTGTGCGCTCGGAGTGCTCTCGCGGCACCCGCTACGACACGATCCTGTCCTTCATGCGCACCCCTCAGGTGTCCGATCTCGACGGCTTCGTCGCCGCGCTGGGGGAGATCCTGGCCGACGAGGGATGGATTCTCATGGTGGAGCCGTCCGGGTCCGGCAACGGACGGCTCCGCGGCTGGCTGCCGTCTCGGATCGGGCATCCTCGGTCCCACCGCGACCGCGCCGAGCGTGACGTGTTGTCAGCTCTGCGCGCCGGCGGCTTCGCCGTCACCGACCTCCACCGCCGTGAGCTGGCGTCGGTCCCCTCGCAGTGGCGGCGATACGTGGAGATTCGAGCCCGTCGCGAGACGCCGCGGGCGTCCCAGCCATGACGCGCGTCGTTCTGGCCGGCGGCCGGGAGCTGGATGCGGGCACGGCCGCGGGCCGTGCGCTGGCGGGCTGCGGCTCGGTCGCGGTGGTGACGCTGGCCGCCGCATATCGGCGCCCCGACGCGCTGCTCACCCAGATCGGCGCTTGGGCCGACGCCCTGTCGGTTGAGCATGCGGTCGTGAGGGCCGTGCGCCGGTCCGACTCGCTGAACCCGGATCTGTCCGAGCCGATCGCGGACTGCGACGGCGTGCTTGTGCTGGACGGATCCCCGGCCCACTTCGTGGGCGCGGTGAAGGCCACCCCGCTTCTGGAGGCCATCGTCGCGGCCCACGGTCGCGGCGCCGACGTCGTCTGGTCGGGCGCGGCCGCGGCCGCAGTGTGCGCATCGATGGTGGACGACCGCGGGGGCGCGCTCACCGTCGGCCTGGGGCTTCACGGCGGGATCGTGGTGGCCGCGGGCTGGGAGGGCTGGCCTCGCGACCGGCGCCGCCGCCTCCACCGCATGGTCCCCGAGTCGGCTTTGTTCATGGCCCTGGAGTCGGGTGCAGCCGTGCAGTCGACCGCCTCGCCCCAAGAGCTGGCATCCTCGTCGAGGCCCGAGGACTGGACCGTGCTCGGCGGCGCGGTCGAGGCCCGTCGGGGCGGCGGCCCCGTGGCTCTGGCGACTTCCTCGCAGGCGGACAGCTAGAGCGGACCCAGGAGCCCTCAGCCGTCGGCGGGAGTCTCCTCGATGGTCACCGAGTGCACAGTCACGTCCCGCGACGGCGCGCCGCCCATGCTGCCCGTGTCGACATGGAGGCCGATGATCGACTGGGCGACCGCTAGTCCGGCGTCGTCCGTTTGGCCGAACACCACGTAAGTCCCCTGGGAGTCGAGCCTGGAGGTGTTGGGGCCGGTGGTCAGGAAGAACTGGGCGCTTGCCGCGTCGCGCCCGGCTGATCGGGCCATTACCAGCTGACCGGGCTGGTAGAGGTACGGCCCGGTGAGCCGGCCGTCGTCCGGGTCCTCGTCGAAAGCGGGCTCGTCGGGAATCGTGTAGCCCGGGCCCGGGTCCGAGGCGCTGTCGGTGTGCGGCGATCCGCCCTGGATGATGTCGATGGACGGGTCGGTGCGGAACAGCAGGGTTCCGTCGTAGTAGCCCCAGCGGGCCAGCGTGACGAAGTTGTTGATCGTCAGCGGCGTTTCTGAGGCGGTCAGCTCGAAGCGCATCTCGCCTTCGCTGGTGTCGAATACCGCCACGTAGTGAGCCTCGGGATCGATGCAATTGGGTTGGGGGTCGTCGAAGTCGATGACGCGCGGGCTCGATCCGTCGGCCGCGGGGCATCCCGTCGCCGACTCGTCGGTCTCAGGGTCCGGGACGGGGTCGGTCTCTGAGAGGTCGACGGCGGCGTCCTCGATGGGAAGCTCCGAGTCGGTGGTGACGACATCGGGATCGTCTCGGCTCTGCAAGAACGCGAGCACCGCGAGAGCGGCTGCCACCACCACCGCCGCGATGCCGATGAGCTTGACGCGCCTGCGGGTTGCGTACTGCTTGGCGGCGACCTCGTCCGCGGCGATGCGTTGCAGGCGGTTCTGGCGTTGGCGCTCCCGCTTAGGCGTGCTCATCAGATCGTTAGAGGACGGACAACAGCCCTACGGCCAGTGAAGCCACCATCATTGTCGCAACGACCACCGCGACGAGGCCGACGATCATGCGGCGCTTCCGGTTTCGACGAGGGCCGCGCCGCTGCCCACCGCCGGCCGGCCGGGTCTCGGCGCGGAGCCGGCGCTTGCGAACGTCGCTCTGAGACGGCACCCCTCAACCTTACATCGGCGCTTTGCCGGCGGTGCCCGGATCGTGTTCGCGGCTGCATCTGCGCCTGGCTCGGGACGGGCTCGGGTGGCGCGTCTCGGGCGGGGCCGCGTACCGTTGTCTGATGCTGTCTCGCCGCGGCCGCGCGCCATCAAGGTCGTTGCGCCACCTCGGCGCGGCGGTATGGGTCGCAGCCGTCGCGGCCGGATCAGCCTGCGCCGGCACCGTCGACGGGCCGCTGGTGATCGAGGAGCCCGTGCCCGAAACCACGGCCCCCACATCGACCGTGGCGCCACCGCCCCCTCCCTCCGAGGGGACAGTCGAGATTGGCGAGACTCATTACCAGTTCGTCGTCACGTGCCACGAACTCGGCGCTGGCGAGGTTGTCGTCGTCGGGGCGGGCGATGATCCCGTCTCCGGCGGCGTGGTCGAGTTGTACCTGCAGGCCTTTCTGGGCGACCCGTACGTCGGCCTGCGCCTGGCGGACGGGACGCTCATCGAACCGTCGCTGGAAAGCCCGCTGGACCTGTATCTGCAAGATGACGTGATCCGCGCCTCTGCCATACGCTTCGTGCAGGATCTGGACCTGCAGACGGGCTCGGCCACCGAGGTCGGCTTCGGCGAGCTCGAGATCCACTGCTACGAGTATTCCAACGAACTGCCTGGTTGAGTCGTCGTCACCCGAGGCGCTCGGCGCGCTACCCGCTCTCGCAGCCGGTGTCGAGCATCACCTGGGGTAGGCGACCCGACTTGAAGGCCCGCACCGCTCCCTCGGAGACATTGAAGACGACACGGTACTTCTGGTCACCCGGATCCTTGGGCACGAAGACCAGATCGACGGTCCCGTCGATTCGCACCTGCCTCTCGATCGCGTCGTCGAACAGGTCGGTGACCATGCTCTCGGGCGATCCGACGCCCACGCCGGACCGGGTGGTGATGGACCCGCTGTTGATGTCGACCCGCTCGATGGTGCCCTCGTGGACGAGGAAGACGATGCCCTCGGGGGCGTCATGGGGGACCACGTGGTAGCAGGGTCCTGTCGGCCCGGCGGGCACGAGCACGGTTCCGGCGGCTTTCTGAGCGTCTGCGACGGTCATACCGAAATGCACCGTGTCGAGGCCCACGGTCGAAACGGTGGACCTTGCACTCAGCGTCGGCGGGCCGAATTGTTCAGGGTTCTTGGGCGGCACTGTGGTGATCGTGGTGGTAGTGGCCGCCACAGTTGTGGTGGCTGTAGGCGTCGTTGTCGTCGTCGACGTCGTTGTTGTGGTGGAGGTCTCGTCCTCGTCCCCGGTATCCCGCTCGCCGTCGCCGTCGCCGTCGCCGTCGCCGTCGGTCGCCGGTTCGCCGGATCCGGTGCCGTCGCTCGGCTCCTCGGTGCTGTTCTCGGAGTC
>JAKZWH010000211.1:0-2640 GCA_047515615.1 Acidimicrobiales bacterium
GACAATCTCGGGGGCGGATGGGCTGCCCGCCTCCGAGTCGCTGGCGAAGGCGTGCAGCTGTGCCATTCCGCACGGTCCGGCGCCGATGACAGCTACCCGTGTCATGACCGAATCCCCCCTGTGGTTAGGTGTATCTGTATCGAGAGTAAAACCTAGCACGACCTCTTGCCAAGGTGCGGGGCGAAACTAGCCGCTAGTCGAGCACTTCGTCGAGAGCCGCCAAGACCAGCGTCACGTTGCGGAGTCGGGCGGTGTGGCCCATGCAACCGATACGCCAGCACTTGCCGGCCAAGGCGCCCAGTCCGCCACCGATCTCGATGCCGTAGTGGTCGAGCAGCGTCCGCCGGATGTCAGCCTCGCCGGCGGCCGCCGGGAGCCGGGACTGGGGCACTCGCACAGAAGTGAGCTGGGGAAGGCGGGCACCCGCTGGGGCCACCAGCTCGAAGCCCCGGCCCTCGAGCCCGTCCTGAAGCAGGTCGCCGCACCTCTGGTGCCGGTCGTGGGCGGCCTCAAGTCCTTCGTCGAGCACCACGCCTAGCCCGGCATGCAGGGAGTAGATCATTGAGATGGGAGCGGTGTGATGGTAGGCCCGGGCGACGCCTCCGGTGACGTAGTCGGCGATCATGCCCATGTCGAAGTACCAGGACCGGGGCCGGCGGTGCATCCGCTCCACAGCGCGGGGTGAGACGCTGATGGGGGCCAGTCCGGGCGGAACCCCGAGGCACTTCTGGGTTCCGCTGTAGGCGATGTCTACTCCCCATTCGTCGATGCGCACATCGATGCCGCCGAGCGACGTGACGCAGTCGGCGAGCAGGAGGGCGTCGCCCTTGGCTGCGCCCAGCTCGGCCAGGTCGTTGCGCACGCCGGTAGAGGTTTCGGCGTGGACGACGGCGATCACCGCCGGAGCCGGGTGGGCATCCAGGACGCGCTGAGGATCCAGAGGCGATCCCCACTCGGCGTCCACTCGCACGACCCGCGCACCGCACCGGGCCGCGACGTCGCACATGCGCTCGCCGAACACGCCGTTGACTCCCACCACGACGGTGTCGCCCTCGGAGACCACGTTCACGAACGCCGCCTCCATGCCGGCCGAACCCGTTCCCGAGACGGGGAACGTGAGGGCGTTGGCGGTGCGGAAGACGGATCGCAGACGTTCGCAGGTCTCGTCGAGCAGGTCGAGGAAGTCGCCATCTAGGTGGCCCAGCACCGGCCGGGTGAATGCCTCGATGGCCTCGGGGTAGGGGTTGGACGGGCCGGCGCCCATGAGGACTCGCTCGTTGTGTTGCATCCTGCGCTGGACCGCCCATCTGATTAGTGGTATCTTCCATCAGGTTAGTGATATGGTCCTCTAAATCGCAAGTAGGTCGTTGCTGTGGAGTCAGTTCGCATAATCAGCCATCAACCGAACACCTCGAACGTAAGCCCGGAGGCACCCCGATGAGCCACCATCAAATCGCGGAGGCGAGGAGCCGGCTGCACCGCAGCGAGCTGGCCGTGCCCGGGTCGCGGCCCGAGCTGTTCGAGAAGGCGGCAGCCAGCCGAGCCGACTATGTGTTCCTGGACCTTGAGGACGCGGTGGCGCCCGATGAGAAGGAAGCTGCGCGCCGCAACGTCATCGAGGCTCTCGGCGACATCGATTGGCGGGGGGCCCGCAAGACGGTGTCGGTCCGGATCAACGGGCTTGACACCCAGTACATGTACCGCGACCTGATCGACGTGGTCGAGCAGGCCGGGGCGCACCTCGACACGATCCTCATCCCCAAAGTGGGCGTGCCCGGTGACGTCTACACGGTAGACGCCCTCCTCACCCAGCTCGAGCAGACAATGGGCTTGAGCCACCGGATCGGCGTGGAGGCGCTGGTGGAGACCGCTCTGGGGATGGCCAATGTCGAGGCGGTGGCGGCGTCGAGCCCGCGGCTGGAGGCGCTGCACTTCGGGGTGGCCGACTACGCGGCGTCGTGCCGGGCCCGGACGATCACCATCGGCGGGCTCAATCCCGACTATCCGGGCGACCAGTGGCACTCGGCGCTGTCCCGCATGCTGGTGGCCTGCCGCGCCAATGGGCGAAGGGCCATCGATGGCCCGTTCGGGGACTTCGGTGACCCGGAGGGTTTCACCGCGGGGGCCCGTCGGGCTGCGGCTCTCGGCTACGACGGCAAGTGGGCCATCCACCCCTCGCAGATCGATCTGGCCAACGAAGTGTTCACCCCGCCCGAAGTCGAGGTGGACCAGGCCCGGCGGGTGCTGCTGGCCCTGGAGGAGGCGGCCGCGGCGGGGCGCGGCGCCGCTCAGCTCGACGGGCGCATGATCGACGCCGCGTCGGCGCGCATGGCTCGAAACGTGGTCGAGACGGCCAACACCATCGCGGCAGGCTGAGGGCGGCGGAAGGGCGCTGCCGGGGTTTCAGCAGAGAGGTCATTGAGCCGGACCGCACGGGCGGTGCCGATGCGAGGACGCAGGGAGGGGCGTTCATGGAGATCCACGAGTACCAGGCCAAGGCGATACTCGCCGACTACGGCGTAGCCATACCCAAGGGCGGGCTGGCCTCCCGCGCAGACCGCTTGGTCGATCTACGGGAGTCCTACCGGGCTCAGGTCATCGAGTCAACGCGAAGCCAAGCGGTAGCCCTCGTCGACTCCC
>JAKZWH010000212.1:0-6411 GCA_047515615.1 Acidimicrobiales bacterium
GGGTCGAGGCCGAGGTGGCGGTGGTCATAGACCGCGACCTCGACAAGGGTGAGCACTGCGTGGTCGACATAATCGACGCGACGGCCTATGCGCTGCCCGCGCTGGAGATCGTCGACAGCCGCATACAGGGATGGGACATCACCATCGTCGACACCATCGCGGACAACGCCAGCTGCGGGCTGTATGTGGTGGGCACCCGCCCGGTGAGCCTCCACGCCGTCGACCTGCGTGAAATCCAGATGCGGATGACCATCGACGGCGAGACCGCGGCCACAGGAACGGGCGCCGCGTGCTTGGGCAACCCGCTGAACGCGGCGGTGTGGCTGGCCGATGTGATGTGTGAGCGGGGCACGCCGCTGCGGGCGGGAGAGTGCCTGATGACGGGGTCGCTGGGCCCGATGAGGCCGATCAGGCCCGGCGCGGAAGTGTTCGCCGACCTGAGCGCCCTCGGCACCGTGTCAACCCGTCTGATCGCCTAAGCGGTTGGAGCCCGAGACAGGAGTCGAACCTGCGACCTGCTGTTTACAAGACAGCTGCTCTGCCGAACTGAGCTACTCGGGCGGGTGTTCTAGAGACTTGGCGCGGGATCGTGGCCTGGGGTCATGGTACTCGGGCGTCAATCTTGCGGACGCGGGTCCGGACGGCGCGGTCAGCAGGCTCCGACGGCGGCTCGGGCTCGGGCCTTGACCTGGGCGCCGACCCCTCGGTCGTATGCCACGACGTGTTCGCCGGTGGTGGGGGTGAGGCGCTTCCAGATGATCGGGTTCCACGAGACCTGCGCGGTCACGACCACGCCGGCGTCGGCGGCGGCGCAGGCCTCGATGCTCTCGGCTGCGGGCGGATCGCATCCCTCGTGGGTGAGGCAGCTGGCCACGAACGCGTCGGCGGCGTGCTCGGCTCGCAGGTTCGCCAGGTCGACAGCCGCAGAGTGGGCCGCGTGGTCGCGCAGCGAGACGCTCATGGCGGTGACCATCGCGGCGACCATGAGTACCAGCACAGGGACGGTCACCGCGGCCTCCTATGGCGCCGCGCAGGCGGCCGGGACGTGGCCGGTCATGGCCGGCCTGGCCTGGGCGTAGCCGGTGACGCACACCAGGTTGTGGGTCAGCGGGCCGGGCACCCGGCACACGACGGTCACCGCGGCCGTCCGGCCGGGGTCGTGGTGGACGAGAGTTGCGTCGGTGTGGGCGCAGGCCGCCAGGGTCGCGCCGAGCGCGGTCCGCCTGGCCGTGTCGGCCGCCTCGGCGCCGGAGTCTGCGGCGGCCCGGGCCGCGAGCTCGGCCGCCACCGCGGCCCGGGCCTGGCTGTTGGAGTGCCCGCCGACGAACGCCACGGCCCACAGGGCGAGGGCGATGACCGGGGCCGCCACCACCAGCGCTACCGCATCATCCACGGCGCAGCCTCACACGCGGTCCGCCAGCGGCTAGCACGTCGGCGCGAGCGCCCAGCCGGTCGCGCCGGCAGCCCGGGTGGGCCGGCAAGCGACCGCAGTCGCCTCCAGCCATGTGCGGGCCCCGGCGGCTCCGACGCGCACCGAGGCCACCACGGTGCATCCGGGATCTGTGGCCAGCGAGTAATCGGTGGCCGTGGCGGCCAAGCTGGCCGCGGTGCGGGCCGCGGCTGCCCGGGCGGCCGCCTCGACCGCGGCCTCCCACGGGGCGCCGACGTCGGTGCAGTCCCAGCCGGCGGAGTCGAGGGACTGGGCGGCGGCGGTGGCCGCGGCCATGGCCGCGCCGGACGCGGTGATGCGGGCGACTTGGTGGATGTAGGTCCCGAAGGCGACCGCCACGACCACGAAGACCACGCCGGCAGAGCGCAGGGCCCCGATCGCAGTGTCCATCGCCGGAGCAGTTTCGGACGCTCAGCGGCTCGGCTGGAACCGGGCCGGCTACGAGCACGTGCTGGTGGAAGCGGTCCAGGTGCCGCCGACGGCCTTGCACAGGTTCTCGTGCTTGATCTGGGCCTTGTCAGCGGCGGGGTCCGCAGCCGGGTCGGGGGTGTTCTCGCCGACCACGCGCCAGGTGAAGAGCACGACGGCGGCGGTGATCGCGATGGTCGCGGCGAGGATGATGATTTTGGCGACGGGTGAGTCCATCGGTTGTCTCCTTTGTGAGGTTGGGGTGGCCGCTCTAGGAGGGCCGGAGCGCGGGGCTCAAGGGCCGATGCGGGTGCTGGCCAGCAGCGCAAGGACGATGACGGCGCTGGCTGCGACTGCCGTGAGGGTGGCAGTGCCGCTGACCGCCCGACCGAGCGCCTCGATGCGGACACGGCGATCGTCCTCGAGGGCCTTGACGGCCTGGGCGATGAGCCGGTCGATAAGGTCGGTCGCCGCCGCGCCGCCCCGGTCGGCCGCGGCGAGGGTGGCCACCAGCGTCTCGGCCGACGAACCGGCGAAGTGCGCGGCCGCGGCGGTGAGGGGGTCGCGCCCGGCCGCGAGGGCCAGATTGATCGTGGTGGCCGCGGGGGCGAAGGCGGGTGCCTCCACCCGTTCGGCCGCGGCCACGGAGGCGTCGTTGATGGGCCGCCCCGCCGCGCAGTACAGGCGGGTTCGGCGCAACCACTCCAGCAGCGCCGCGTCGCGTTGCGATCGGTAGCCCGCTAGGACGAGGCCTCGCAGCAGCGGCGCCGCCGTCACCGGAGCCCAGAGCGCCGCGGCGACGGCTGCCAGCGTGCCCGCCCGGACATTGGTCAGGGCAGTCCCGGCGATGAGGACCAGCCCGGAGACTGCGGCGGTTGCCGCCACGGTCATGGCGCGGAGCCGCGCCGGGGGCCATCCGACCGCGGCCAGCTCCACCGTTTTAGCCGGCCGCGGCGCGGCGGTAAGCACCAGGCGAAGGGCGGCCGCGGTGCCCGAGGCCACGGTGAGCCAGATCATCGCAGCCGTCCTGAGCGGGTGGCGGGGCGGTTCATCGCAGCCGTCCTGATCTGGCGGTGGCGGGGCGGTTCATCGCAGCCCCCCGGATCTGGCGATGGCACGGGCGGGAAGCAGGATGCGGGCGCTGAGCACGGCGACCACGGTGGATCCGCCCAGAAGCAGCATGGCGCCGCCGGGTCCGGCCAGCCACGCGCCCACATCGTCCGCGCTCCAGGCCGCGCCGGCAACCAGCCCGGCACCGAGCACGATGACAAGAGCGAGCGTGGGCATGGTTGCGGCGACCCGTGCGTGGAACAGCCGAGCCGTGGCCGCGGCCTGCGAGGCCTCCTGTTCGAGCACCTCGACGGTCTCGGCCCAACGGCCGCCGCCCTCGGCTGAGATGGCGACCAGATCGGCCAGGGAGCGGGCCGCCGACGATGGAACCCGAGCTGCGAACCGCTCGGCGGCCACGTCCACTCCGATGGTCTCACACTCGGCGGCCATCGCCATGGCGGCCTTCCTGATCGAGCCGCTGACCAGTGGCGCAGCCCGCCCGACGGCGTCGGTGACGGTCACCGCGACCGAGGCCTGGTTGGCGAGCACGCCCGCGAGGCGGGCAACGCCGTCGGCCGTGGAACCCCACCGCCTCGATGCCAGCAGTACGTTGACCATCGCGGCACACACCACCGCGCTGATCGCTGCCGCGGCGGCGTGGCCCGGGGCGAGGCCCGCGGCCACTGCCAGGGTCGCGGCTGTGGCCCCGGCCAGCGGCTCACTGGGGAGGCGCATCCGGCGGCGCGGGCCCGTCTTGACCCGCATCGACCAGCGAGTCCCGGACGCGGGCCACACCAACAGGGCAACCGCCAGCGCTCCGCCGGCGGTGATGATCCATCCGACGGCGCTCATCGAGCGCGCTCGCTGGCGTTGGCAGCGTGGCCGTTGCTGTGCCCGGCGGCGAGGTGATGACCCGCGTGTTTGTTGTCGACAGCGAGGCTGTTGCTGTCGGCCACACGGTCGCCGCGGCTATCTCTGGCGACGAGCTGCAGATCCGGGGCTCGAGCCGCCGCCCGGCCGCCCGCGGCGATGGAGCCGTCTGAGGCGCCCGCGACCCAGCCGGCCACGGCGCCCGCGGCGCGGTAGATGTCGGCCATGCGCCCCTCGGGGGCTGCGACCGGCACGGCCCAGCGCTCCCCGGCCCTCAGCCGCCACAGGCCGCGTGTCTTCATCGTGCCGTCGGTGGTCATGCCAGTGATCTGGGTGACGTCCGCTATGACCCGCTCGCCGGCATGGTTGCGGCCCATCCACACCAGCAGATGCACGGCAATGGCGATTGAGCGTCGGGCCAGGCCCTCGTCGGCGCCCTCGGAGGTGGCATAGGCGGTGAGCTTCTCGAGCACGCCCTCGCCGGGCGGGGAGTGCAGCGTGACCAGGCACCCGTCGAGGCCAGACGACATGGCATCGAGCAGGGCCATGGTGCCCTCGCCCCGAACCTCGCCCACCACCAGCTTCGAGCTGTTGGCCCGCTTGGCGTCGCGCACGTGGTCGGCCATGGAGTGCTTCCCGATGCCGTCGTTGTTGGCGTCCCGGGTGAGGCGTTCGTAGGCGTTGGGGTGAATGCCGTACTCGCGCAGGCGCAGTTCGGGGGTGTCCTCGATGGTGTCGATGCGCTCGTCGGGGGGAACCTGCGCCAGCAGTGCCTGGCACAGGGTGGTCTTGCCGCCACCCATGGCCGCGGCCACCACCACGTTCGCCCGCACCCCGCCGGCAATCGCCTCCACCAGCACCGCCGCCAGCTCGCGGCTGCACAGACCCAACTCGGCGAAGGTCCGTCCGCCGGCCATGTTGGAGCGCAGCACCAGAGTCGGCGGCGAGCACACGAACGCCTCGGCGTGCAGCCGCCAGCGGCCGCCGATGCGGGTGTCCAGACGCGGGTCCAGTTCGTCGAATCGCTGCGGCCGCCCACCGGAATAGGCCGCGAGGAAGCGGCACGCCGCTACCAGCTCGTCGTCGGTCTCGAACGGCGACGATCGGCTCTCGCGGGTTCCGTCCGAGAACTCGACCACCATCGATTCCCCGCCCCGGATCTGGAACTCCTCCACCCCGTTCTCTCTCAGCAGCCCCCGCAGCCGATGCGCGGCCGCGGCGGCCGCAGACTCGCGGCGCGCGGCCCCGTCGGCCCCGTCCATGCGCTGGGGCGCTGCGGCCAGCGACCCCAGCGAGCGGCCGAGGCGGCGCAGCTTCCGCTCGGAGCGTCTGGTCGGTGCGGGCGGCACTGCCCTCACCATCTGGACGCCGGCCAGCACCCGCAGCGCGGCGGTGTCCACGTCGTGGTCGGAGATGACCACCAGGGCGACTGGCACCCTGGCCGCCGGTCCCGCATCCATGCGCAGCCGGTCGCGCAGGCCCCGCCCCGAGCCGCGCGTGACCCACACCACCCCCGCGGCCGCGGCCGCCGCGGCTCGCAGGGCGGTCTCGCTCTCTGTAGGGTCCACCGCCACTACCGAGGCCCTGTCCGGCGCCGCGGCCAGCGTCGGATCGGCCAGCGACCCGCCCACCACCGCATCGGCCGCCGAGGCTTGTACGCCCTCGATGATCGTGCGGACGACCCAGCCCGCGGTCTGCGGGTCGAGCGTGCGGTCGGCTGAGACCATCAACATTTCCCCATCACCCCCCGAGGTGGACCACTGTGTACGCCGCGTCGGCCGGGCAGCCGGGCCATCCCGCGGCCGGCGACTCCCATATCCACCACACCGCCGGGCCCAGTTGCGCGGCCAGCTCCGGGCCGGCCTCGACGACCACGGTGCCGTCGCCGGCGGCCACGATGGGCAGCACCGTGGCGGCGCACCCTCCCGGCTCAGCGGCGAGCACCGCGGCGGCGCCGACCGCGGGCCCCGGATCGGGCCACAGCGACGGGTCCACCCCCACGGCCAGCAGAGCCGCCGACGGGTCGGCCGCGGAAACGGTGTCGGGGTCGGCCAGCAGCGCCTCGGACAGGACCGTCCCGGCCGGCACCAGCACTGCAGGCACGCGCCCGGCGAGCTCGGCAGGGGTCACGAACAACGCCGCGGCCGTCTCGGGGACCTCGACGGTCACGAACCCGCCGGGCTCGCGCCGCGCCGGCCAGTCCTCGGCGGCCGCCACCACCTGCACCGACGGTTCGGGCGGATCGGGACGTCCGAACAGCCACACCGACACGGCCACCAGCACGACGACCAGCGCCGCGGCCGCGAATCGTTGGGCCTGACCCGACAACGGGGCTGCGTTCGTGGCCATCGGCGCCTCCTAACCGACGCTCGCCGGATACCGCGGCCGAAGGCCCGCGGTGTCGCCGGGGTCTGCCCGCACCGTGATCCCGGACGTGTAGTCGATGATTCCCAGGAACCACTCAATGCCCTGAGACAGGGTCGCGCAGTCCCGGTAGATGGCGTGACCCGCGTCGGCCTCGAAGCAGGCTCGTGCCTGCCAACTCCACACCCCCGACTCCGGGAGCTCCCAGCGGCACTGGTCATAGGAGTCCTCGCTGACCGTTGCCGTCTCCAGCGGGCACCGCGCATTCA
>JAKZWH010000213.1:0-2663 GCA_047515615.1 Acidimicrobiales bacterium
CCGGTGAAGCGGGCCACCAGGTCGTCAGGCGACAGGCTCGGAACCGAGGCCACCGACACCTGCCGGTACCGCGCCGGCATGACGTTGGGCGCGGCGGGGTCTAGGTCGAACACGGCCTGAGCACCGAAGAGCTTGTGCCCGACGTCGGACCGAACACTCCGGTGGGCTCCCGATCCCGAGCCGCACCCGCACCGGCGGGAAGGTTGGCCCGGAGGGTGTCGGACCTCAGCCCGAGCCTGAGCGCCTCCACTCCGAGCACCTCAGCCGGAGCGATGTTGGCGAGGTTGACGTTGGCGCCCAGGTGGTTGACGAGCCAGGCCTGCTGCTGGCGGAGGGGCGCCTCGTACACGACGGGTGCATCCTCTCCGAGGCGGCCGAAGGCCTCCACGAGGTCGGTCCTGACCGACCCGTCCGCGGTATAGAGGCCCACGGTCCCGCTCTCCCGGCCCTCGGCCACCAGCCAGTCCGCGCCGCATTCCAGGTCGCTCCGGGCTTCCTCGAGCCATTCCGAGGGCAGGGCCGGCTCGTGAGGATCCTTGCTGCCCACCTCGGCGAACACTTCGAATCTGAGGTCGCGGGCCGCGGCGATGAGACGGCGCTTGGAGGAGGCCGGCAAGCCGGTGGCACCCCTCGACACCTCCACGCAGTCGAAGCCGGCCCGTCCGGCCCAGTCGAGGAACTCTGCGCTGCGGTCCTGCCACCAAGCCGCCTCCAGCAGGGTCCCGCCCGGACAGGCCTTGACATCGTGGGACTGCAGGAGCTCAACCTTGGCGCCGGCCGTGCCATCGACATAGGCGGTGCCGAAGCCGAACTTCCAGACGTCCACGAACGCGCCGTGGGCTTTGAGAAGCTCGTCGATGTCCGTCAGCGGCGTGCCCTTGTCGATGACGTGGGTGATCCCGCGGCGGCGCGGCTTGGAGGTTCGAGCGGCAGTCTCGAGGAACCGGGGAGACTCGGAGATGGGCATCGGGGTGATCTCCTGACCGGCGTCACACCACGGTGGGCCGCGACACCATTCTAGGAGGCAGTTCGGTTGCAGCCAGAGCGACGCCGGCTGTCAGGGCCCGGCCCGACGTCGCGCCCACGGCGGCCAGCGACCGGGCTGCCCGGCCCATTCCGTCGCTATCGCTGGCCGCGGCCGCGTCGAGCAGGGCGTGGGCGGGCTGGATGCTCTGGCCCGCCGCGGCCCACCTCAGGTAGGCGCGGCTCAGCGCCGTGGTGCGGGCCGAGCGGGCCAAGCGATCCAAGGAGGGGCGGCGTCCAGGATTGATGGCGCCCACCAGCAGGATCCCCGCGAGCACGTCGTCGCCGCTGGGAGTCAGACCGGCGCCCCGCCCTTGGAGGAGTCCGAACGCGGCGGCCAGGTCGCCGCGGCGCACGTCGCCGGTCACCGCCCCCCAAACGGGGGCCAGATCAGGGTCGACGGGTTCAGCCATGCCGTGCCAGGCCGCCGGAGGAACGTTGAGCCGCGCCGGCAGGCGGGGCGCCCAGCGCCGGTTCGGGTCGACGCGAACCCGGATCCGGCCCGCGGCCAGCACCCCGCCCGAGACGGTTACCGAGTCATGGCGGGCGGGCATTACGGGCATCTCCTCGGCCACCAGGTGCAGAGGCCCAGGCCAGAACTGTGGGCCCAGCACCGCGAAGACGGTCTGCGAGGGGCCGCAGACATAGAACCCGCCATCGAAGGCGCCTTCCACCCGACCGGCGAAGCCGTCGAACATCGCGTCCAGCACCCCCTCGCCGACGGAGACCACCGGCACGGCGTCCAGGCCCGAGGAGGCTGTACGGTGCGGCCGTGCCACCGCCGGAGGCCTCATCGCAGACCGACCTGGACCGGCTGGTCGCCGCGGTGCGCAGCCACCCGGGCCTGCTGGCCAAGAGAGCGATCAGAGCCGTCCGCGGCGCCGCCGCTATGCCGGACGCTCTGAGCGGGCCCGGCGACGACGGCGCGGTGGTGGAGACGCCGCATGGAGGCTCGCTGATCGTGTGCGGCGAGGCCATCCATCCGCCGTTCGTGGCATCCGACCCCCACGGTGCGGGGATGGCGGCGGTGCTGGCCAACGTCAACGACCTCGCGGCCATGGGAGCGGTCCCCACCGCCATCGTCAACACGGTGGTGGCGCCCGCCCCGGTGGCGGCCGAGTGCCTGCGGGGCATAGCCGACGCGGCCGCCCTCTACGAGGTTCCCGTGGTGGGCGGGCACATCAGCGAGCACGCAGGCGAGCCTGCTCTCTCGGCCTTCGCGGTGGGGAGCGCCGACCGGGTCCTGTCGGCCACACGCGCCCGCCCGGGCCAGGCGCTCGTGTTCGCCTGCTGCCTCGACGGCCGGATGCACCGCGACTTCCCGTTCTTCACCACGCTCGGGCCGCAGGGGCCGCGCCTGGCTGCCGACGTGCGGCTGCTGGCCGAGGCGGCCCGAACGGGCCTGGCATCGGCGGCCAAGGATGTGAGCATGGCCGGCGTGATCGGTTCGCTGGCCATGCTCCTCGAGCCCACCCGCCTCGGTGCCGATGTCGACCTGGACGCGCTGCCCGCTCCGGCAGGAGTGGATCTGGACCGCTGGCTGGTCTGCTTTCCGACCTACGCCTTCTGGCTGGCCACTGACCGGCCCGAAGCGTGCGCGGATCTGTTCCTCTCCGCGGGCCTTGCCGCGGCGGTCGTCG
>JAKZWH010000214.1:0-2835 GCA_047515615.1 Acidimicrobiales bacterium
CCCTCGCCCCGCCCCCGCGCCTCCCCGGCGGCCGAGGAGACCGCCCACCGGGGTGACGACTTCGACTCCGGCCACGACGACTTCGACGTCGACGATCGGCCCATCACCGAGGGCGACCTGCCGGGCTGGATGCGTCTGGGCGCGCCCTTGGCCTTCGTGCTGGGCATATTCGCGGTGATCCTCGGGGTGATGGCCGGCGGCTTCGTGCTCGTGCGGCTCGGGCTGCTCGCTCTGGGCCTGTCGGTGCTGCTGTTCATGCTGTCGCCGTTCGTGGTGCTGGTCCGGAGCCGGGGCGGCCCGCTCCGCTAGAGGCCGAGTAGACAGGCCGCGTCGACCGACCGGACGGAGTGGGGCATCGGTTCGCGAGGGGCCCGCAGCCAGTAGCGTCGGGACGTGTTCGTCAAGATCTGCGGCACCACGAGCGAGGACGACGCGCTGCTGGCGGTGGCCATGGGCGCCGACGCGGTGGGGTTCATCTTCGCGCCCTCACCCCGTCAGATGTCGATGGACCGGGTGCGGGACATCGTCCGCCGCCTGCCCAGCGACGTGCTCAGCGTGGGAGTGTTCCGCAACGACATGGCGTCGCGCGTTGTGAAGATCACCTCCGACGCCCGCCTCGGAGCAGCCCAGCTACACGGCCACGAGTCACCCGAGGACACCGCCTGGGTGGCCGAGAGAGTGCCCGTGACCATAAAGGCCTTCCCCGCCGGCCATGAGGGGCTGCAGCATCTGCGCGACTACGGCGCGGACGCGGTGCTGATCGACAGCAAGCGGCCCGGCTCCGGCGAGGTGTTCGACTGGTCGCTGGCGGAGGGGGCCCCGCTGGCGGGTCACCGGCTGATCCTGGCGGGCGGTCTCGACGCCGACAACGTGGCCGGGGCCATCCGCCGGGTGCAACCCTGGGGAGTGGACGTGGCCAGCGGCGTGGAGAGCCGACCGGGCCGCAAGGACCCAGCCCGGCTGAGGGCCTTCATCGAGGCGGCCAAGGCTCAACGCGTCTTGCGCTCCGACGGCGGCTCGCCCGCGGGCGGCGAGCCTCGGCGACCCGCCCGCCCAGGCCCCTACGACTGGGAACAGGACCAGTGACCACGCCCGCGGGCGGATCCATGGGCGAGCCCATCGGTGCAGGCGCCGCGGGCGGATTCATGGGCGAGCCCAGCGCCGACGGGCGCTTCGGCGACTTCGGCGGCATGTTCGTGCCCGAAACGCTGGTTCCGGCCTGCCAGGAGCTCGACCGGGCGTTCCGCTCCGCCTGGGGTGACCCCGCCTTCCGCGGCGAGCTCGACCGGCTGCTGCGCGACTACGCCGGCCGGCCCTCGCCCCTGACCGAGTGCCCCAACCTGTCCGAGAAGCTCGGGTTGCGCATCCTGTTGAAGCGCGAGGACCTCAATCACACCGGCAGCCACAAGATCAACAACGTGCTCGGCCAGACCCTGCTGGCCCGGCGCATGGGCAAGACCAGCCTGGTGGCCGAGACCGGCGCGGGCCAGCACGGGGTGGCCACCGCCACCGCGGCCGCGCTGTTCGGCATGGACTGTGTGGTCTACATGGGCACCGTCGACATCGCCCGCCAGGAGCTGAACGTGTTCCGCATGCGCCTGCTGGGCACCGAGGTGCGGGCGGCGGAGACCGGGTCGCGCACCCTCAAGGACGCCGTCAACGAGGCCATGCGCCACTGGGTGGCGGTGGCCGACACCACCCACTACTGCCTGGGCTCGGTGATGGGCCCGCACCCGTACCCGTGGATGGTGCGGGAGTTCCAGCGGGTCGTCGGGGAGGAGGCCCGGCGCCAGTGCGCGGCGATCCTCGACGGCGGGATCCCCGACGTGGTGACGGCCGCGGTGGGGGGAGGCTCCAACGCGGCCGGGATCTTCGCGGGGTTCGCCAACACCTCTGCCCGCCTGGTGGGGGTGGAGCCGGCCGGGGGCGCGGCCATCGGCCGGGCCGTTCCGGGCATCGTCCATGGCTCGCGGTCGTACCTGATGCAGGACGAGTGGGGCCAGGTGCTGGAGGCCGAGTCGATCTCGGCCGGCCTCGACTATCCCGGCGTGGGCCCCGAGCACTCCCATCTGGCCGCCATCGGTCGGGCGACCTACGAGCAGGTCACCGACGCCGAGGTGATCGAGGCGTTCAGCCTGCTGTCTCGCACCGAGGGCATCATCCCGGCGTTGGAGTGCGCCCACGCCCTGGCCTGGGTGTCGCGGGCCCGCTCCGAGCTGGCCGGTCTAACCGTGTTGCTGAACCTCAGCGGCCGGGGCGACAAGGACGTCGATCAGATGATGGGCATCGTCGGGTGACCGTCGCCGGGCCCGAGACGGCGGAGGCAAACACCGGCGGCTGGGGTGCGCTGGAGACGGCCCTGCGCGGCCGCCGTGACTCGGACGGCAAGTGCCTGGTGCCCTATCTCACCGGCGGCCTCGGCGACGACTGGCTCGAGACCATCTGCGCGGTGGCCGGGGCCGGAGCCGACGCCATCGAGATCGGGGTGCCGTTCTCTGACCCGGTGATGGACGGCACTGTCATACAGCAGGCCAACGACCGGGCGCTGGCCGACGGCGCCACACCGCAGTCCATCCTGGCCGCGGTGCGGGGCGCCGCAGCCGACATTGGCGTGCCCACCGCGGTGATGACCTACGTGAACATCGCCCACCACATGGGATACGAGCGGTTCGCCTCGTCGCTGGCCACCGCCGGCATCAGCGGCTGCATCCTGCCCGACCTGCCCCTGGAGGAAGTGGGGGAGTGGGCGGGGTGCGCGGACGCGGCCGGGGTGGAGACGGTGCTGCTGGCCGCGCCCACCGCGCCCGACGAGCGCCTGCCCCGCATCTGCGCCCG
>JAKZWH010000215.1:0-3578 GCA_047515615.1 Acidimicrobiales bacterium
GAGCGGCTGGCCGACCGGGGCCTGCGCTACGAGCCGGTCTGCCGCTGACCTCTAGCCCGTCATCGGGCTGAGCGGCCCCCGGGCCGTGTCGCCGCGGCTGTCAGCCCGGCGCCGGCGGTGATCATCGCACCTCCAGCCCTCCGCACCCGGCCGTTCGGCGGGCCGCTATGCTCCGACGCGCCGACAGGCAGCGAAGCCGGTGAGAGCCCGGCACTGTCCCGCAGCGGTGATGCTCGGCGGCTCCGGCCACCGAGACGAGTCCGAGCGCCTGACTGCCGGCTCGACGATCCGACCCTCGAGGTAAGGGAAGGCTCGTGCGGTGGCACTCCCACTGCTCGGCCCCGAACTCGAGCAGAAGGGAGAACCAGATGACCACCACCGCAACCCGGCGGGCCTCACTGCGGGCCAAGCTCCTGCTGCCCGTGCTCGCCTTGACCCTCGCGGCGGCCGCCTGCAGCGGCACCCCAGACGACGGGCAGCCTGGCGTCGAGCGGATCGTGTCGATCTCGCCGACGGGCACCGAGATGCTCTTCGCCATCGGCGCGGGCGACCGGGTGGTGGCCGTCGACCAGTTCTCGTACTACCCCGAGGATGCCCCGGTCACCGACCTCGACGGCTGGAACCCCAACATCGAGGCCATCGCCTCATACGAGCCCGACCTGGTGGTGTTACAGACCGACGGCGACCTGATCGCCAGTCTCGAGGCGCTGGGGATCGAGGTGTGGGCCCACGACGCCCCTCTCGCCCTCGACGACGTCTACGTCCAGATCGAGCAGCTTGGGGCGGTGACCGGCCAGACCGGCGAAGCGGCCGTGCTGATCGCCGACATGCGCGCCCGGATCGACGAGCTGATCGCGGCCGCGCCCGACGCGTCGGGGCTCAGCTACTACCACGAGCTCGACAACACCCTCTACACCGTCACCAGCACGACCTTCATCGGACAGGTGTACGGCCTGTTCGGCCTCGCCAGTGTGGCCGACCCCGCCGACACCGATGGCAGCGCCTGGGGCTACCCGCAGCTCAGCGACGAGTACCTGGTGGACGCCGACCCCGACGTGATATTCCTGGCCGACACCCTGTGCTGCGGCCAGAACGCCCAGACCGTCGCGGCCCGAGCGGGCTGGGACCAGCTCACCGCGGTTCAGACCGGCCGGGTCGTCGAACTCGACGACGACATCGTCTCGCGCTGGGGTCCCCGCCTGGTGGACTTCATCGCGGCCATCTCCGATGTGCTGGTGTCCGCCGGCTTGGCGAGCTAGACGGCCGGCGAGTCGGCGGGACTGGCCGTGACCGACCTGCAGCCCGCGGGCGCGGCCGACATCGCGCTGCGAGCGTCGGGCCTGCGACCGGGCCCGCTGATAGCGGGCTTGGCCGCGGTCGTGGTCGCGATGGTTGCCGGGTTGACCGTCGGGCCGGTCGACATCGCCGCTCACCGGGTGGCGCTGCAGCTGCTCGACGGGCTGCCTGGGCTGTCCCTCGACTCCGGCCTGAGCGATACCCACGCCGCGATAGTGGAGCAGATCCGGCTGCCCCGAGTGGCTCTCGGACTGCTGGTGGGGGCCACCCTGTCGATGAGCGGGGCTGCTTACCAGGGCGCGTTCCGCAACCCGCTGGCCGACCCCTACCTGCTGGGCATCGCGGCCGGCGCCGGACTCGGAGCAACCATCGCCATCACCAGCAACCTCGGCGACGGCGCGGGCGCGCTCGACCCGGTTCCGCTGGCCGCCTTCGCGGGCGCGCTCATATCGGTGGCGGTGTCTTATGTTGCCGGCCACGTCGGGGGCCGTTCGACCGCTTCGCTGATCCTGGCCGGCATCGCGGTGGCCAGCTTCCTCACCGCCTGCCAGACCTACGTGCTGCAGGCCAACACCGACGCCTTCCGCCAGATCTTCGCCTGGATCCTGGGCCGCATCGCCACCTCGGGATGGTCCGAGCCGGCGCTGATGCTGCCGTACTTCGTGGTGACGACGGCGGTGGTGCTGCGCTACCGCCGGGCCCTCGACGTGCTCGCCGTCGGCGACGAAGAGGCCGCCGCGCTCGGGTTGGAGCCCCGCCGGGTCCGCATGATCGTGGTGCTGGCCGCGTCGCTGGGAGCGGCCGCGGCGGTGTCGGTGAGCGGGCTCATCGGATTCGTCGGCATCATCGTGCCCCACACCGTGCGGCTCGCGTTCGGTTCCAGCAACCGGGTCGTGCTGCCACTGTCGGTGCTGTTCGGCGGTGCGTTCATGGTGCTGGCCGACCTGGCCGCCCGCACCGTTCTGTCGCCGGCCGAGCTCCCCATAGGCGTGGTGACCGCGTTCCTGGGGGCGCCGTTCTTTGTGCTGGTGCTGCGCACCAGCCGCCGGGAGATCTGGTGACAGTCGCAGTGAGCGTGCGGTCATTGGAGGTGACCCTTGGCGGCACCCAGGTGCTGCGCGGCGTCGACCTGGCCGCGTCGAAGGGGGAGTGGGTGAACATCATCGGCCCCAACGGCGCGGGCAAGACCACGCTGCTGCGAGCGCTGCTCGGCCTGGTGTCCTTCGACGGCGAGATCGACATAGACGGGCTCAGCGACCAGCGTCGCCGATCGGTCCGGGCTCGCATGCTTGCCTACGTCCCGCAGACGCCGGTCATCCCGCCGGGCATGCTGGTGGCCGACTACGTCATGCTTGGGCGCACCCCGCATCGGGGCGTCTTCGCGGCCGAGACGGCCACCGACCGAAGGGTCGCGGCGGAGGTTCTCGACCGCCTCGATCTCGGGGGGTTCGGCGACCGGTCCGTGCAGTCGCTGTCGGGCGGCGAGCGCCAGCGGGCCGTGATGGCTCGGGCGTTGGCCCAGCAGGCCGACGTGCTGCTCCTGGACGAGCCCACCACCGCCCTTGACCTCGGCCATCAGCAGGATGTGCTCGATCTGGTGGACGCGCTACGCCGCGAGCGGGGGCTGACCGTGATCGCGACCTTGCACGACCTCACCCTGGCGGCCCGCTACGGCGACCGCATCGCCATACTCGCTCGAGGGCGGGTCGCCGAGACCGGGCTGCCCGCAGAGGTGCTCACCGTGCAGAACATCGCCGCTTACTTCGGAGCGACCGTGCGGATCGTCGACGACCCCGAGGGCCCTGTGATCGTGCCCACGGCCCCGGCGAGCCGTTCGCAGCCACCGGCCGGCCCCGTCGTCCAGAATGGAGACCAACCATGACCACGACCGACTCCCCGCCCACAGAAGATCCCCGCCCCGGCGGGATGCGAACCGCCAGGAGCCTCGTGGTGGTCAACACCGGCGACGGCAAGGGCAAGTCCTCGGCCGCGTTCGGCACGGCCATGCGGGCCAGGGCCCGCCGGTGGCCGGTAGCGGTGGTGCAGTTCCTAAAGTCGGAGGCCTGGGTGACCGGCGAGCAGCTGATGGCCGAGCCGCTGGGCATCGACTTCTGGTCGCTGGGCGAGGGCTTCACCTGGGACAGCGACGACCTGACCCGCGACGAGGCCGAGGCCCGCGAGGCCTGGCGCCACGGCAAGGCCCTGGTGGAGGCGGGCGAGCACCGGCTGGTTGTGTTCGACGAGATCACCTATCCGCTCAACTGGGGCTGGATCGACGCCGC
>JAKZWH010000216.1:0-9057 GCA_047515615.1 Acidimicrobiales bacterium
ACCAGGACCACTCCATGTTCACGGCCATGCTCGCGGTGGAGAACATCGTGCTCGGAGCGGCCCACGACATCTGGAGCGTGAACGTGGAGTCGGAGTACCACGAGGAGCTCGACAAGGCTTCCTCCCCAGCCCCGTCCCCGCCGCGGCCCGGCTGAGGCCGAGCGGAAGATAAGCGGGACACCTGAGCGCGCGGCCGGGCCCGCTACGATCCGGCGCCGTGGCGACAGTGGCCAAGATCGGCGATCTGGCCGCCGAGGCCGGGATGCGGCGGATCCATGTGCTCGCCTGGCGCGACCTCGACGACGTCGAGGCGGGCGGCTCCGAGATCCACGCCGACCGGGTCGCCCGCCTGTGGGCTGCGGCCGGCATCGAGGTGACGATGCGCACCTCGTTCGCGGCCGGCTCCCCCACGGAGGTCACCCGCTCGGGCTACCGGGTGATCCGCCGCGGCGGGCGCTACATGGTCTTCCCCCGAGCCGTTCTGGCCGAGCTGTCGGGCCGGCACGGGATCCGGGACGGGCTCGTGGAGATCTGGAACGGCATGCCCTTCCTGTCGCCGGCGTGGGCCCGGGGCCCGCGCGTGGCGTGGATCCACCAGCCCCACACCGAGCTGTGGGACCGGGTCCTGCCCCCGGGCCGGGCCGCCGCGGGCCGCATCTTCGAGCGGGACCTGGCGCCCAGGCTGTACCGCAGCACCCCGGTGGTGACGCTGTCGGAGTCGGTGCGTCGCCAGCTGGTGGAGCGCTTCCACCTCCGGCCCGAGCGGGTCCACGTGGTGCCACCCGGCGTCGACGACCGCTTCCGGGCGAACCCCGGAGCCCGGGAACCCGAGCCGTTGCTGGTGGCCGTGGGCCGGCTAACCCCGTCCAAGGAGTTCCACCGGGTAATCCGGGTGGTCGCTCGGCTGCGCGAGCGCGCCCCGGCCCGGCTGGTGATTGCGGGCTCGGGAACCGAGCGGGACCGGCTGGCCGCACTGGTGGCCGAGCTGGGCGCAGAGAGCTGGTGCGAGCTCGCTGGCCGGATCGACGACAACGCCCTGGCCGCCCTGTACCAGCGGGCGTGGGCGCTGGTCAGCGCCTCTTCTGCCGAGGGCTGGGGGATGACCATCACCGAGGCGGCCGCCTGCGGCACGCCCTCGGTGGTCTCAGACATCGCCGGCCACACCAACGCGGTCGCCGACGGCGAGACCGGGCACCTCGCCGCCCGCGATGACGACTTCGTCGACGCCCTGGAGAGGATCATCCTCCACCCCGGGCACCGGGAGCAGCTGGGCGAGGCGGCCCGGGCCAGAGCGGCCCGGCTCACCTGGGAGCGAACCGCCCTCGACACGCTGGCCGTGCTGGCCGGCGACGTCAGCCGCCGATCCCGATGACGCCGGGACCACGCGCGTCGATCATGCCATACCGCCAGTTCAGCCGGAGCCGATGACACCCGCGGTCGAGCCGTTGGTCCGGAGGACCTGGCTGCAGTTCCGCCGCAGACCTTCGTGGTGGCCGGATCGCTGGATCGTGCTGATCGCTCTGAGTGCGGCATACATTCCGGCGCTCGCATCAAGCCCCGGAAGGGTTGGAGTCGACACCAAGGTCTACCTCTATCTGGATCCGGGACGCCTGCTGCGCGACGCGACCAGCCTGTGGGAAGCGGAGCGGGCGCTCGGCACCGTCACCCACCAGACCATCGGCTACCTGTGGCCGATGGGCCCGTTCTTCTGGGTTTTCGAGGCCGTGGGTTTGCCGGATTGGCTGGCTCAGCGCCTGTGGCTCGGCACCCTGCTGGCCGCAGCCGGCCTCGGGGTGCGGTACCTGCTGCGCACCATCGGCTTCGACGGTCGGGGCCTGCTCGTCGCGGTACTGGCCTACGAACTCAGCCCCTACCTGCTCAACTACGCAGTTCGCCACTCCATCGTCCTGGTGCCGTGGGCTGCCCTCGGCTGGCTGATCGGGCTGACAGTCAAGTCGGCCCGAAGCAACGGCTGGCGATATCCGGCTGTGTTCGCCATAGTGGCGACCACCGCAGGCAGCGTGAACGCCACGAGTTTGGCGATGGTGGGATTGGCGCCAATGCTGTGGCTCGTTCATTCCGCGGCAGTGGAACGCAGCATCACGTTCCGCCGAGCCGCTGCGACGGCGCTACGGATCGGTTCCCTATCGCTCGGCGTATCGCTCTGGTGGATCACCGGGCTGCTCCTACAAAGCGCCTACAGCCTGTCGACGGTCCGATACACCGAGACATACCAACTGGTGGCCGAATCCAGCACTTCCACCGAGGTCCTGCGGGGGCTGGGCTATTGGTACTTCTACGGTTTCGACAAGCTTGGGCCGCTAGTCGACTCCAGCGTCAACTACACGCTGGGCAACTGGCTGGTGTTCATCAGCTTCGGAATCGTTGTAGGGGCACTGGCCCTCTCCGCGGCGGTGCGGTGGCAGCACCGCAGCTACTTCCTGCTCCTGCTCGCGGTGGGAACTCTGGTGGCGGTGGGCGCCCACCCCTACGACAGCCCGTCGCTTCTGGGCGGAGCCTTCAAGGCGCTCACCCAGCTCGACGCCGGCTTGGCTCTCCGGTCCACGCCGAGGGCCGTTCCCATGGTGTCGTTGGCCGTCGCGGTGCTGGCCGGATCGGGCGTCGGCGCACTGTCGCGACGGGTGCCGCGGCTCGGCGCGGTCATCGGCGGCGGCGTGATCCTGGCCGTGGTGCTGAACAACCCTGGGGTATGGAAGGCGCAACTGGTGGGCGAGTCCATGCAGCGACCCGAGCAGGTGCCGCAGTACTGGCTTGACGCAACCGCCGACCTCGACAACACGAACGCCGACACCAGAGTGTGGGAGGTGCCGGGGTCGGACTTCGCCTCCTACCGCTGGGGAACCACCATAGATCCCATCACTCCCGGAGTGATGGACCGCGGCTACGTCGCCCGCGAGCTCGTCCCCTTCGGCTCGGCGCAATCCGCGGCCCTCCTGTCGGCAATCGACCGCCGGATGCAGGAGGAGACTCTCGAGCCCGAGAGCCTGGCACCGGTCGCAAGTCTCATGTCGGTGGGCGACGTAGTGCACCGAGCAGATCTGACGTATGAGCGCTACCGCACTCCCCGTCCCGTCGAAACCGCAGACTTGCTGGCCAGGGCACCAGGGCTCCAAGAAGTGGCCGCCTACGGCAAGCCGACCCCCAACGTTGCCGGACCTCAGCAACCCATGATCGACGAGGTCCATCTGGCTCGTGCCCCTGACGCCGAGCACCCCGCCCCGGTTACCCGCTTCTCCGTCGCTGATCCGCTGCCGATGTTGCGCACCCGGTCGATCGCCGGCGCAACCGTGCTCGTAGGCGACGCCGATGGGATCGTCGACGCGGCCGCCGCGGGGGTACTCGACACCAGCCGGCCCCTGTTCTTCGCCAGTGTCCTGGTGAGCGACTCTACGCTTCGCGAACAGGCGCTGGTCGGCCCCGCCCACATCATTGTCACCGACAGCAATCGGCGCCGGGCGCAGCGCTGGGGGACGATACGCGAGAACCGCGGCCACACCGAGAGCGCCGGCGAGTCCCCGATCATCAAAGACACCGCAGACCAGCGTCTAGCTGTCTTCTCGGCCGACACCGCCACAGTGGACGACACTCTCACGGTCAGCGAACAGCGCGGACCGGTCAGCGCACAAGCCACCGGTTACGGGAACCCGGTTCTCTACGTCGCCGAGGATCGACCGGTCCACGCCGTTGACGGTTCGCTGGACACCGCATGGAAAGTGGCCGCCTTCAGCGATCCCACTGGCGAAGTGCTGCAGCTGCGGCTGGTCGAACCAACCCAGATCGCCGCAGTCCGGCTCGTGCAGCCGCAGCAGGCTGACCTACCGGTGTTGAGACGACCTCCGAACCGCCACATCACCAAGGTGGAGATCCGGGCCGACGGGCGTCGGATCGCGATCGCCGAACTGGACGAGAGGTCCCTAGTCCCTGCGGGCCAGAGAATCCCTGTTGGCGTCGTCGCGTCTGTGATGGAGTTTGAGATCGTCGACACCAACCTGGGCGAGCTGGGTTCCTACGCCGGGACCGACGGTGTGGGTTTCGCTGAGGTCGACCTTGGACTGGGAGCCACGGCCGAGGTCATCCGCACTCCCCGTGCGCTGATGGACACCATCGCCGACGGATTCAACGATCGCGCGGTGACCGTCGTTCTGACCCGCGAGCGGTCGAATCCTCGCGAGCCGCTTAGATCAGACCCCGAGGCGGCGATTGTCCGGGCCGTCACGATGCCCGGCGAGCGCGAGGTGCTACTGCAAGGCACAGCGCGCCTGTCCGCCAATGCCCCCTCCTCGATGATCGACGAACTGCTGGGGCTGTCTGAGGGACCGGTCGAGGCCAGTTCGTCCGGCCGACTCGACGGCGACCTCGCCAGTCGCGCTTCAGCGATGCTCGACGGCGACCGGACCACTGCTTGGACCGGGACCTTCGGTCCCCCGGCCGGCCAATGGGTCGAATTCAGCTTCCGGGCGCCGATGACCGCTGATCATTTCGAGATCGATGTCGTGGTCGACTCGCTGCACTCCGTGCCAACCGCCTTCAAGGTGCTGGTCGACGGCGTAGATGCCGGCACAATCGAGACCGGCCTAGCCCTGGCTGACAATCCTCCCAACTCGGTAGCCACGGTGACCGCACCGCTGGAACGGCCAGCGAGAACGATCCGACTAGTTGCCGAGCAAGTAAGCGAGCGGCTGACGCCTGACTGGCACAGCAATACTCTCCAGGCACTGCCCATATCGATCGCAGAGGCGCGTTTCGGTAACGACGGTGCGGAGCCCGGCCGATCCGGTCGGCTTGACACCGGATGCCGCGACGACTTGCTGGCCGTCAACGGCACGCCCGTACCGGTTCGGGTGACGGGCTTGGCCGAGGACGCAGAAGCCCGCCGCCGCCTCGATCTAGAGGGCTGCGAGCCGGCTACCTTGACTGCCGGCGAGACGCTTGTCGTGGCCGCGGCCGGGCTCCACACTGGAATTGACGTGGACCAGATCGTGCTGTCGAGCCCGGCCTCTTCTCCCCTGCCAGTGGCGGCAACAGCCGCCGTTGAGGTGCTCAGGGCCACCGACACCGAGATCGACGCGCGGGTCCCGGGGGCGGCAGCCAACCGCTGGCTGGTCCTGGGCCAGAGCCACAACCGCGGCTGGCACGCCACTGCGGGAGGTGTCGACTTGGGTGAGCCGGTCGTGATCGACGGTTTCGGCAATGGATGGCTGCTCCCGCCCGGGGAGGCCGTCAATGTTGAGCTGCGCTGGACACCGCAACGATGGGTGCGGAGAGCCGTGGCGGCATCGGCGCTCTTCGCGCTGATCGCCGTTGGGGCAGCTCTGCGGGGCCGGCGAGACCCTGGTCCACGGACCACCAGAGCCGGCGCGCGCCTCGGTCCCGCCCGTCCTCAACTGGTGTTGCCGCTGCAGAAAGTTGGGAGGCGTTCAGCCCCTGTGCGCGTCGCAATTGCAGCCGCGTCGGCCACCGCCCTGGTCGCCCTGCTGAACTTGCCCGAATGGCCGCGTTGGGTGTGGATCTGCCCCCTGTTGGGCGCGGCCACGTTCACTGCCGCGAGGTGGCGCCGCGCGCACGGTGTGCTGCTGCTGGGCGCCGCCACCTCGCTCGGGGCTGGCGCGGCATGGATCATGGTGGAGCAGTACCGGTTCCATCACCCTCCCGGTTTCGGGTGGCCCCGATACTTCGAGGAAGTCCACATCCTGGGAGTCTTGACCATTCTGCTTGTCCTAGCTGCCTACGCCGGTGAGGTGGCGAGTTCCCGAAGTGGCGATTGACCGAGCGCTGCGGCGACGGATGGACAAATGCTCATTCCATCGCAAGGCGCGACCACGCTCACGTCACCCCGCCCGCCCTAACTTTCACACCATGGCCGCACAACTCCGAGGCTACCTGTGACGCCCTTGGCCAAAGGCTCCTCACTCCCCTGGGCCGGCCAGGCGGAGTTCATCGCGAGGCTTGCCCATCGATACCGCAAGCCGGTGTCTGCGCTTGTGCTGGTGATCGCAGTCGCAATGCCCTTGGTCACGATGTGGCGCTTCGACGGCAAGACGATGGAGGAGGGGCTGATTCTCGTCGGCGCAGAACTAGTCCTTGAGGGGAAGTCGCCTCACGGAGACTTCGAGACTCCCTATGGACCTGGCGACCTATGGGTAGTGGCTGGCCTATTCTCGATCCTCGGCACGTCAATCGGGGTAGAGCGCCTGGTCGGGTTGATGTACCGGCTGCTGCTGCTGTGGTCCATACATCGGATCGCCCGCCACTGGGGATGGGGGGTGGCGACAGGCGCCACTGTCCTCGCTTGGGCGATCATCGCCCCGTTCGGCTTGATGGCCTATTCCTGGGTGGGCGCGGTCGCTTTCGGCACTGCCAGCCTCGCGCTGGCCTTGGACGCCGACCGGCACTCCCGGTTCTGGACAGTCGCCGGTGCGCTGGCGGGGGTGGCACTGCTCTTTCGAGTCGACCTGATCCTCGCTCTCGGCCTAGGGCTCGGGCCGCGGCTGTACAAGGCCGGGCGTGGGCCGGTTCGCCGCTTCGCAGCCGGCCTTTCAGTAGGCGCCGCCGGCTATGTCGTCCATCTGCTCACCGCGGGGCCCGCCGCGGTGGTGCAGGGCATGATCGTCGACCCCATCTTCAGGCTGCGGGCGGGACGGCGCCTGCCGGTGCCGCCCAACTGGACCGAGACCGCAGAGTATTTCTCCGGACAAGACCCCTCGCAGGACTACGAACTCATCCCCGGCTTCGACCGACCTGCACAACTGGCCGCGCTCTTTTGGATCATGCTGCTGTTAGCAGCATCAACGATCGGGCTCGCCCGACGAGGCCGCAACGGCCGGCTCTTAGCGGTCGCGCTCTTCGCTGCCGGCACGCTCCCGCAGCTTCTCCAGCGGCCGAGTCACAACCACCTCAGGTTTGTCGGGGTGCTCATCCTGCCCGCAGCCGCCATTGCCATCGCGTGCCTGTTGAAACGGCGGGCCGTCTCGGGTGCGGCACCGGTGCTGCTCTTGTGCTGCCTGGCTGTCGTCGCCCCGAGCGATGTGGGCCGGTCGGTGTACCGGACATTCCTGACCAGGCCCCCTGCACTATCGGCGCACCACGAGGGTCGAACCATCCCGGTGGACTTCGAGCCGTCCGTGGACGACATTGAGGGCATCCTCACCGCCCTCGACGCGGCAGCCGCTCCGGGAGACACGGTGTTCGTTGGGCCCCTACGGCTGGCCCGGACCAACTACTCCGACACCTTCCTCTATCACCTGATGCCCGAGTACGAGCCCGGGTCGTACCACCTCCAGATGAACCCGGGACTGGCCAACCGGCCCGGCGGTCGACTCGCGGACGACGTCGCGGCCTCGGATTGGCTCGTTCTTACCGACAAGTTCGACGGCTGGACGGAGCCCAACGCCTCTGTCAACGACGGAGATCTCCGGGCCGACGCCGTCGTCGAGTCGTCATTCTGTCCCATCGAGACGGTCGGCCACACGACCCTGTTCGGAGCCTGTTAGGGATTCTACGCTGACTGTTCGCGTCTTGCCGCGCCATAACGGGCACCGGCCGAACGACGAGCTACCTCAACGGCATCGAGGCGGGGGTTACCACGGCGGGGAGTTCGGTTGAGCCGGTGAGGTCGGCGTCCACGGCCGCTGCGCAGGCCCGGCCCTCTGCGATGGCCCACACGATCAGGCTCTGGCCCCGGCCCATGTCGCCGCACACGTAGACGCCATCTACGTTGGTGGCCCAGCGGTCGTCGCGGGCCACGTTGCCCCGGGCGTCGAGCTCGACCCCGAACTGCTCGATGAGCGGGCCCCGCTCGGGACCCACGAACCCCATGGCCAACAGAACGAGATCCGCGGGCATCTGCTCCTCGGTGCCCGGGATCGGATCGAAGCTCACCCGGCCGTCATGGAAGGTCTGCTCCACCCGCACGGTGGCCAGCGCGGCCAGGTTGCCGTCGCCGTCGCCGACGAACTCGGTGGTGTTGATGGCGTAGTCGCGCTCGCCCCCCTCCTCGTGGGCTGACGACACCCGGTAGATCATGGGCCAGGTCGGCCACGGGTTGTAGTCGGGGCGCTCGTCGGGCGGCCGGGGCATGATCTCGAACTGGTGGATGGAGGCAGCCTGCTGGCGATGGGCGGTGCCGAGGCAGTCGGCGCCGGTGTCGCCCCCGCCGATGATCACCACCCGCTTGCCTTCCGCAGAGATGGGTGATTCGTCAAGATCTCCCTCCTGGACCCGGTTGGCCGGCGGCAGGTACTCCATGGCCTGGTACACGCCCCGCAGCTCCCGGCCCGGTATGGGCAGGTCCCGCCAGGCCGTGGCCCCGCAGGCCAGCACCACCGCGTCGAAGCCGGTCTGTAGCTCCTCGGCGGTCACGTCGGTTCCGACGTCCACTCCGGCACGGAACTCGGTCCCCTCGGCCTCCATCTGGGCCAAGCGACGTTCGATATGGCGCTTCTCCATCTTGAACTCGGGGATCCCGTAGCGCAGCAGGCCCCCGATGCGGTCCGCCCGCTCGAACACCACCACCCGGTGGCCGGCCCGGGTCAGCTGCTGGGCCGCGGCCAGCCCGGCCGGACCCGAGCCCACCACGGCCACGCTGTGGCCGGTGCGGACCGCGGCCGGCTGGGGCGCGATCCAGCCCTCGGCCCAGGCCCGGTCCACGATCTCTACCTCGACCTGCTTGATCGTCACCGGCGACTCGTGGATGCCCAGCACGCAGGCCGCCTCGCACGGCGCGGGGCACAGCCTGCCGGTGAACTCTGGGAAGTTGTTGGTGGCGTGCAGGCGCTCGATGGCCCGGCGCCAATGCCGGCGGTACACGAGGTCGTTCCAGTCCGGGATCAGGTTGCCCAGGGGGCAGCCGCTGTTGCAGAACGGGATGCCGCAGTCCATGCAGCGCGACGCCTGCTGGCGGAGCTGGTCCTCGGGGAATTCCTCGTACACCTCTCGCCAGTCCCTGAGCCGCACCGGCACGGGGCGGCGGGACGGGAGCTCCCGATCATGGAGGAGAAAGCCCCGAGGGTCAGCCATAGCGATCTCTCACCCTAAAGT
>JAKZWH010000217.1:0-5295 GCA_047515615.1 Acidimicrobiales bacterium
GGCTCGGTCTGCTCGCCCCGCCGCACCGCCGCAGCCCGCTTCACGGCCTCCACCGGCTTCGCGTAGGCGGTCTCGCGGTCGAGGATGCCCGACAGCATGTCTCGGATCTCCTCCTCGGACGGGTCGGGGTTCTCCTCCAGCAGGGCGAGGGTCCCGAGGATCATCGCACCCGCGGAATAGCCCGACTGGAACGCTCCGACGGCCACGAAGGCGGTCTGGATGGGATGCAGTTCGGGCGAGACGTTGAGCGACTCGACAGTGGCTATCGAGTGGCCGTCGGCGGAGGCGGCCAGGATCACGTCGGCGGAGGCGAGCCGGCCGTCGTAGAGCACCGCGGCCGCGCCGGTCTCGCCGCTGTCGGAGCCGTAGCGCACCGAGAACATGCCGAGCCGCCGCAGGGCCTCCCGCAGATTGTGGTGGGGCTCCACGGCCAGAGTGACCGGAGCTCCGTTCAACTCGAAGGTGACGTCGATGGTCATCGGTACAGCTCCTCCATGACCCGGGCCGTGAGAGTGCGGGCCAGGTGGAGGCGGTACTGGTGGCTGCCTCTGAAGTCCGGTGCGGGCTCGAGGCCCGCGGTCGGGTCGTACACGTCGACCAGCACGGGACGGTCGGCGACCCCGGTTACAGCCATGGCCACGAAGCCCTCGGTGCGCCGGCCGCAGGCCGCGACGATGGGCACATCCGCGGGGGTGCGCCCGGTGCCGGCGAAAGCCGTCCGACCCGAGGGATCGACGGTCGCGGCGGTTACCAGCGACCCCGGCGCGACCCCGGCGGCCAGCAGTTCGGCCAGGCTCCGCTCCGACCGACCGGTGTCGCCGGGGCCAGCCAACTCGACCCGGCCCTCATGAGCAAGCAGTCCCGCCAGCAGGAGGCTCTCGGCCGAGCCCTTGGCGATCAGCCCGCCCACGGTGGCCAGCGTCCGCAGCGTCGACGGCTGCTCCGCCCGGGCCAGCTCCCGCAGCGAGTCTGGAAGCAGTTCGCAGCGCCGGACCGCATCGAGGGTGGCGGCGGCACCCAGCCGCACCCGTCCGCCGTCGGCAGCGGCGATCCCGTCCAGCCCGAGCGCCTGCAGATCGACAGCCTCCAAGTCGGACGGCTCGCGGTCGGCATTGAGTGTCGTCCCGCCTCCGAGAGCGACCCGCTGAGGCGAGCTCAGCAGGCCGAGCGCCTCGTCGAGAGTGCGGGGTCGGTGGTATGCGGTCACGAGCGGCACAGACAGAAACGCTAGCGGTCCACAGCGTGGAATCTCTCAGTGGAGCCCCCCGCTCCACCACGGGTTCCGGTGAGGAATGCGGCTGCGCGGCGGGACCGCGCCAGCCCATCGGCTCGGCTTCGCTTTGGACCGCGCTCCCGGTGCCCATAAGTCGGGACAGCGGTACGTTTGAGCCATGAGAGTCGCCGTTGTCTACAACCGGGACAGCCGCAACGTCATCAACCTCTTCGGCATGCCCAACCAAGAGAGGATCGGCCTGGCCACCATCAAGCGGCTCACCGAGGCCTTGCGTCGCGGCGGCCACCAGGTGACGGCGTTCGAAGCGGACAAAGAGCTGATCTCCAAGCTGGAGTCGTTCATGCCCCGCGTCGTCAAGGGCGAACGTCCCGGCATGGTGTTCAACGTCTCCTACGGACTGCAGGGCCAGGCCCGCTACACCCACGTGCCGAGCATCCTGGAGATGGTCGGCATTCCCTACGTCGCCTCCGGGCCGCTGGGGCACTCGCTGGCTCTGGACAAGGTCGTCACCAAGATGATCCTGCGCCAGAACGACATCCCCACCCCCGACTTCGCAGTGCTGGACACCCCGGAGGCCCCGATCCCCGACGATCTGATCTATCCGATGATCGTCAAGCCCAAGAACGAGGCAGTATCTTTCGGCCTCGCGGTGGTGAACGACGCCGAGGAGCTGAAGAAGTCGGCGCAGGTCATATTCGACCGGTTTCGCCAGCCCGTCCTGGCCGAGCAGTACATCGACGGTCGGGAGGTGAACGTGGGGCTGCTGGGCAACGCCCCGCCCGAGCCCTTCCCGCCAGTGATGCTGAGCTTCGGCGACGGACCCCAGATCTACACGTACGAGGACAAGACCGGCCGCAGCGGGCGCACGATCCAGCCGGTGTGCCCGGCGCCGATCTCCGACGAGCTGACGGCGAAGGCTCAAGAAATCGCGGTGCGTGCGTTCTCGGCGCTGGGCCTATACGACTGCGCCCGGGTCGACATGCGAATGGACGCCGAGGACAACCTGTACGTGCTCGAGGTGAACAGCCTGCCCAGCCTCGGTGAGCACGGGTCGTACCTGGTGGGGGCGGCCTATGTGGACATGGACTTCACCGCGTTCGTCAACCGCCTGGTGGAGGTGGCCAGCGCCCGCTACTTCGGCACCCCGCAGCCGCCGCCGGTCGATGCCCGCACCGCGGACCCCTCCGAGCGGGCGTTCCAGTACATCACCCAGCGCCGGGACCGCATGGAGCGCTCGCTGCAGCAGTGGGTGGAGCTCTCCAGCCGGACCAACGACTCGCTGGGCCTGACGCGGGCCGCGGAGCGGGCGGGGCGGATCTTCGCCGACATTGGGATGCGACCGGTGCCGGAGCTAACCGACGAGCCCGAGGCCTACACCTTCGAGACGGCCAGAGGGCTGGACGGGGGCGTGCTGCTGGTGGCCCACATCGACGTGCCGGCCACGGACGACACCGTGAGGCGGGGATTCCGCCGCGACCCGGAGTGGCTCTACGGCGAGGGGGTCGGGCGGTCCCGGGCCCAGCTGGTGATGCTGGAGTACGCCCTGCGCTCTCTCCGCAGCATCCGGAGCCTGAGACGACTCCCGCTCGGCGTGCTCCTGTACGCCGACGAGGGCCTCGACGCGGTGCAGAGCCGGGGATTGATCGAGCAGGCCGCGGCCCGGGCCAAACAGGTGCTCGTCTGCCGGCCGGGAACCGTCGGCAACGGCATCATCACCCAGCGGCGAGGCAGCCGCCGGTACGACCTCACCGTCGAGGGGAAAAGGCTCAGCCCGGGCCAGATCGGGCGACGCCGCACCGTCGTCGGCTGGACCTGCGAGAAGATCCACGCCATCAGCCGGCTCAGCTCGCCCAGCAAACGCATCTCCGTAGCCGCGCTCGACCTGAGGACCGAGCGGCATCCCATGTTCGTTCCCCACCGGGTGGAGGCGTCGCTGATGATGTCTTACCTCGACCCGGCCCGCGCCGAGGAGGCCGAGGCCTCGATCCGCAAGATCCTCGGACGGGGCGGGCCCAGATGGCGTCTCAACCAACTGGCCGACCGGCCCCCGATGGCTGACCGCCTGACCAATGGGCCTCTGGTGGAGGCTCTGGAGGCTGCGGCGGCCCGATGGGAGATCCCCCTCGAACGAGAGTCGTCGGCCTGGCCCTCAGTCGCCGGCCTGGTCCCATCCGGGACGGCCGCGGTCTGTGGAGTGGGCCCGGCGACCGGGGATCCGGGAACGCCTGATGAGGCGGTGCAGCGGATCAGCCTTATACAGCGCACGCTGCTGCTGTCGGAGTATCTCATCGGCCAGGTCGATCGCTGACAGATGACCGAACACGAGGCAACACCGCAAGAGCCTCACGCGCCACTGCAAGGAGCGGCAGGCTCTGACCGTGGGGCCCACCCCGAGCCACACGGTCCTGGGGCCAAGACCGGACCGCAGCGGCCTCACCGGTCGAAGCGGCGCAGGGTGACGAAGATCGACACCGATCTGCTGGAGCTGGCCGACACCCGCATCCACGAGCCCCAGCGCGTCGCGGCGTCCCGCAACGGGATGGTGAGCACCGCCCACTACTCGGCCACCGCGGCGGGAGTTCAGATGCTGGCGCGGGGCGGCAACGCGGTTGACGCCGCGGTGGCGGCCGCGCTCGCCCTAGGGGTGTGCGAGCCCGCGGCCTCGGGTCTCGGGGGCCAGACGATGATGCTCATCCATGACGCCGGCACAGACCGCACCGTCGCGCTCGACGGGTCGTCCCGGGCTCCGAACAGGGCGCTCACCGACCGGTTCGCCAATCTGGCCTCCGACCGCCGCCGAGGACATATGGCCACCACGGTGCCCAGTTCCCCCGCCGTCTACGCCTACGCGCTCGAGACCTATGGCCGGCTCGGTTGGGCCGAGGTGCTGGAGCCGGCCATCGTGCTGGCCGACGAGGGCTACGAGGTCAGCATGCTGCAGCACCGGCTCGCCCGTCGTGAGCTTCCGCACCTGCGGGCCCACTCGGCAAGGCGGTTCTTCCTGCAGGACGAACGCAGGGTCTACCGGGCCGGCACGACGCTGGTGCAGCCGGTTCTGGCCCGGACGCTGCGCCGCCTCGCGGAGGAGGGCTTCGAGGACTTCTACCTCGGGGAGACGGCCCGCCTCATCCATGAGGACATGGAAGCCAACGGCGGGATCCTGCTGGCCGACGACCTCGCCCAGATCCCCCACCCCATCGAGCGCAAGCCCCTGTCGGGGCGGTTCGGGCGCGACCGGGTGCTGACAATGCCGCTGCCGGGGGCGGGCCGCACCCTGGTGGAGATGCTCAACATCCACCAGAGCCTGCCGCGCCAGTTCCAGGACATCGACACCCCCGACGGCGCGGTGTGCCTGGCCGAGACCATCCGCCTGGCGCTGGTCGACCGCCAGGATCGACCCTTCGATCCCAACCTGTACCCCCAGGCGTCGGACAAGCAGATGACGAGCCGCCGGTACGCGCGGGGCCTGGCTCAGCAGATGTTGCAGCGCTTCGGGCACGGTGAGACCACCCACCTGTCGGTGATGGACTCAGATGGCAACGTGGTGGCGCTGACGCAGTCGATCGAGAACGTGTACGGCTCGTGCGCCGCCTCGCCTGAGCTCGGCTTCCTCTACAACAACTACATGAGCGCGTTCCTGACCACCGACGCATCTCACCCCTACGATCTGCGTCCCAACGCGGTTCCCTGGGCCAACGTCGCGCCCACAATCGTGTTCAACGAGCGCGGTCCGTGGCTGGCCATCGGCTCACCCGGCAGCGAGCGGATCCCCCCTGCGATCCTGCAGGTGCTGCTGCGTCTCAGGAAATCGTCGCCGCTCGGGGCGGTTGCCGCGCCCCGCCTGCACTGCTCGCTCGAAGGCGTCGTCTCGGTTGAAGCATCCAGGATGGCAACCGACGTGCTGGCAGCCCTGGACGACGCCGGGTTCGAGTTGAATCGCCGGGAGCCGTACTCGTTCTACATGGGCTGCGTTCAGATGGTGATGAATGAGGGTGGCCGCCTGATCGGTGTGGCCGACCCGAGGCGCGACGGCGCGGCCGGCGGACCCGACTCGCCTCCGA
>JAKZWH010000218.1:0-4966 GCA_047515615.1 Acidimicrobiales bacterium
TGGGTGGCTCCTAGGCGGCTGCATGAGGTGCGACAGCCGCAACGTACACATACGCGTCCCAGCCACCGCGGACCCGCGTCGCGCCCATGCCGTTGACGATGCCGTTGCCGATGGTTAGCGTCTTCGTATGTACGAGGTCGCGAACAAACAACCCAACATTCTGCTCGTCATGGCCGACCAGCTAGCGCCACATTTCACCGGCGCCTACGGCCATCCGCTGGTGCGCACCCCGGCGATGGAGGCCCTAGCCGAGCGGGGGGCGCGCTTCGACGCCGCCTACTGCCATTCCCCTCTGTGCGCCCCGGCCCGCTTCTCGATGATGTCGGGCCAGCCAGCCTCCGCCATCGGGGCATGGGACAATGCCGCGGAGTTCCCGGCGTCGGTGCCCACCCTCGCCCACTATCTGGCGCTGACGGGCTACCGCACTTGCCTGTCGGGGAAGATGCACTTCGTGGGGCCCGACCAACTCCACGGCTTCGACGAGCGCCTCACCACCGACATCCATCCGGCCGACTTCGCCTGGACCCCGAACTGGGACGAGCCCCACACCAGGATCGGCAAGTGGTACCACAGCATGGACAGCCTCTCGGAGGCGGGACAGGCGCTGGCCACCTACCAGATCGATTACGACGAAGAGGTCGGGTTCGCGGCGGTGCGCCGCCTCTACGACCTGGCCCGCGACGCCGACGAGCGGCCGTGGTTCCTGGTGGCGTCCTTCGTCCACCCCCACGACCCCTACGTCGCCCGGCCAGAGTGGTGGGACCTCTACGACCACGACGACATCGACCTGCCTGATCCGTTTTCCGACGACGAGCTGGACCCCCACACCCGGCGCATCCGCCGAGGCATCGAGGCCGACACCGTCGGCTACAGCGCGGACCAGTGCCGCAACGCCCGCCACGGCTACTACGCCAACACCAGCTACTTCGACTCCTGGGTAGGCCGCCTCGTGGGAGTGCTGGGCGAGACGGGACGCATCGACGACACCGTGATCATCGCCACCAGCGACCACGGCGACATGCTCGGCGACCGGGGCACGTTCTTCAAGATGTCGTTCTTCGAGCGCTCGGCCCGGGTGCCGCTGATCATGGCCGGGCCCGGCGTGGCCAATCGCAGCGTCGCCAACGTGTGCTCGCACCTGGACTTGCTGCCCACCCTGCTCGACATCGCCACCGGCGGCGGAGCCCGGCCCGAGCTTGGCGCCCCGATCGCTGGGCGCAGCCTGTGGGAGCTCGCCGCCGGCGGTGCCGACCCCGTCGATGAGACCACCGGCGAGTACATGGCCGAGATGACCTCGCATCCGGTGTTCATGATCCGGCGGGGACGCCACAAGTACATCCACTGCGACAGCGACCCAGCACTTCTCTACGACGTGGAGGCCGACCCGCAGGAGCGCACCAACCTCGCGCCAGATCCCGACTTCGCCGAGGTGGCCACCGCCTTCGCCGCCGAGACGGCCCAGCGCTGGGACAGCGCCGAGATCCGGGAGCGGGTTCTGCGCTCACAGCGTTCTCGCCGGGTGCTTCACGCCGCGGCCGAGGCTGGCGGCGGGCACTCATGGGACTACAACCCAGTGCGCGACGCGGCCAACGAGTACGTCCGCACCCACATGGATTGGGCCGAAGCGGGCCCCCGAGGCCGCTATCCCCGCCTGGGGGGACCCGCCTAGACGAATCCGCTCGCGGCGACGCCGAGGACTGGTGGCCAGCCGCTGGCCACCGCGGTCAGTCCCAGCCGAGCTGGTGGAGGGTCTCGTCGTCGATGCCGAAGTGGTGAGCCACCTCGTGGATGACAGTGACGGCTATCTCTTCGAGCAGCTCCTCCTCGCTGTGGCAGATCTCGCAGATCGCCAGCCGGTAGACGGTCACCCGGTCGGGCATGGCCAGGCCGCCGTAGTCCTCTCGCTCGGTTAGGGGCACCCCCTCATAGAGACCGAGGAGATCCTCGTCGGGGTGGGCGTCCTCCACCATCACGACGATGTTCTCCATCATCTCGCCCAGCGCCGATGGCAGGGAGTCGAGGGCCTCGCCCACCAGCCGCTCGAAGCGGACTGCATCGATGATGAACACCGGCCAGACAGTACCGAACCGAGGTCCCCGACGATCGCTCGGCGCGAGTGCGGCGCCGCCGTAGGGTCCGATGGTGGCCGACGCCGAACACCGGATGCTGGCGGGCTTGACCCCCACCCAGCGCGACGCGGTGACGACCCAGGCGACCCCCCTGTGCATCGTCGCCGGCGCGGGCTCCGGCAAGACGCGCGTCCTCACTCGCCGCATTGCCTGGCAGGCATCGGAGGGCCGGGCCGATCCCCGGCGCACCCTCGCGGTCACGTTCACCAGGAGGGCGGCCCGCGAGCTGCGGGCCCGCCTGCGCTGGCTCGGGCTCAATGACGAGGTCAGAGCGGGCACCTTCCACGCGGTTGCGCTCGCACAGCTCCGCCGGTACGCCGCCGACTCTGGAAGGCGCCCACCTCGGATCCTCGAGAATGCTGGTGCTCTGATCGCCGAATTGCGGCCCAAGGCCGACCGCGCCGCCCGGATCGAATTCGCCAACGAGATCGGCTGGTGCCGGGCCCGGCTCGTGACCCCGGAGAACTACCCGCAAGCGGCACGGGCCGCGGGCCGGCGATCCCCCCTGGGCCGAGCCGACCGCTTCGCCCAGTTCTACGCCGACTACGAGTCGGCCAAGAGCAAGCGCCGGGTGCTCGACTTCGACGACGTGCTGTCCCGGTCACTGGAGCTGATGACGGCCGAGCCCAAGCACGCCGCCGCCCACCGCTGGCTGCACCGGCACCTGCTCGTGGAC
This sequence comes from Acidimicrobiales bacterium, assembly GCA_047515615.1. Taxonomy (GTDB): domain Bacteria; phylum Actinomycetota; class Acidimicrobiia; order Acidimicrobiales; family Aldehydirespiratoraceae; genus Aldehydirespirator. The sequence continues at coordinate 2,806 of JAKZWH010000218.1, forward strand.
GAGTTCCAGGACATCAACCCGCTGCAGTTCGCCCTGCTGAGGTCGTGGCTGGGCCCGGACTCGACGCTGGTGGTGGTCGGCGACCCCGACCAGGCCATCTACGGATGGAACGGCTCCGATCCCGAGCTGATCAACAACGTCGCCAAGCACCTGCCCGGCTGCGCGGTGCTGCACATGCGCACCAACTTCCGGTCCACGCCGGAAGTGCTGGCCGCCGCGGGCCGAGTCCTGGCCCGTTCGCCCCAGCCGGCGGTGCGGCCGCCGGGAGACGAGCCGACGATCACGGTGTGCGACGGGGACGACGAGGCCGCGGTGCTGGCCCGGACCGTGCGACAGTGCCACCGGCCCGGTGCGCCGTGGCGCCGGCAGGCGGTGCTGGCCCGGACCAACGCGCTGCTCGAGCCCTTGCGCCGGGCGCTGCTGCGCCAGAACATCCCGGTGGCCGCCGCCGGCGAGGGCAGCCTGGTCCGCCGGCCCGAGATCACTGCGATGCTCGGGGCCTGGCCCCGCGATGCGAGCCTCGCTGCCTGCGTGGCCGACACTCGCCAGCAGCTTCTCGAGCCCAGCACCGCGGCAGCAGCCTCAAAGAGGCGCACCGCGACGCCTCAGCCCCCAAGCACGCCCGAAGCCCGCACCAACATAGAGACCTTCCTGGAGTTCGCCCAGGACCACCTGTCTCTCGACCCCGACTCCAAAGTCGACTCCTTCACCACCGCGTTGCGGTCCGACAACCGGCTGTCAGCATCGTCAGACGGCGTCGATCTGATGACCTTCCACGCCGCCAAGGGACTGGAGTGGCCCATCGTTCACCTCGTCGGCTTGGAGGAGGGGTTCGTTCCCATCGCCCACGCCCGCACGGCGGCGGCGCGAGCCGAGGAGCGACGCCTGCTTCATGTGGCCGTCACCCGGGCCGAGCAGGAACTGCACCTTCTGTGGTGCGACCGGCGCGACTTGGGAGGCGGCACCGTCGACAGGGAGGCGTCGCGGTGGCTGAAGGCGATCTCTGAAGCGGCCAGTCCCGGCCCCGGCGCCGTCGACCCCCGGGAGGCCATCGCCCGGGTCCGACAAGAACTCCAAGCCCGTCGAGAGCGCTGAAGGCCCGCCCAGGTTGCGAGCGGGTTGACGGAAGGGTTGGCGGCCCGGGCTAGCCGCTCGAGGCGCGGGGCATGGCGACCACCACGACATTGGCCGAGCAGCGCTCCAGCACGGTCTCGACGGTGTGGCCGAGGAAGGGGCGGCCGTCCACGTTGCGCAGGGATGCTCCCAACACCACCAGGTCGGCCTCCTGCTCCTCGGCTACCGACACCAGGGTCGACGCCGGTGAGGGCCCCTCCTGGACCAGGGTGCGGGAATCCACGCCCATCTCCGCACCGCGCGCCCTGGCCGCTTCCATGAGGGAATCAACCACTTGTCGCGCCGACTCGCTGCGATCCTCGCCGAGCACGCGGGAAGCCAGCTTGCCGCGAGCCAGACGGGCGGGGAGCATCGGCAACTGGCGACGTTGGCGCTGCACCACGTGGGTCAGGACCACCTCGGTGCCGAGTTGGGCACTCACACCGAAGGCAACCTCCTGAGCGGCCGTGGAGGACCGCGTACCGGTCACGGGCACGATGACGCGGGTGAAGGCGCCCGGCAACGGCGTCTCAAGGCCCTCGGCCCGCCTCACGATCACCACCGGGAGCGACGAGTGGAGCAGCAGCTCGTCGACCATGGGCGAGTACAGCTGGCCCTCGTGGCGGCCGGCCACGCCCACGCATATCGCCCCGTAGCCCAGACGGGCCTCAGCCACAACGGCGGACGCAACGACGGCACCGGCCGGGCTGGCCACCCGCACCTGCCGGTGATCGACGGAGCGCCCGTCAAGAACGCTGCGGATGACGGTTATGTCGGGCCACCGGTCGCCAGTTGAGCCGTCGGCGCCGTACGAAGCGCCCGATCCGTTGTCGGCCGTCACCGAGATCACCGTCGCGGGCACCTGCACCGGCCACGCGAAGTGCATGAGCTGGGCGGCCGCGATGGAAGCGGGCTCAGCCCTCGAAGGCAGCAGAAGCCGGGACGAGCGAACCACCAGATTCCGGCTCAGCGCCTCCTCGCGCTCGAGGCGCTCGCGCTCATCGGGAGCACCCATCCAGTCGCGCACCGCCAGCCGCAGGCTCACCGC
>JAKZWH010000219.1:0-5616 GCA_047515615.1 Acidimicrobiales bacterium
GATGCTGCGCGCCGCCGGCTCAAGGCCCGCGGGCTGCGCCAAGTTGTCGCCGACTGGGAGGCCATTCATGGCCCCTTCACCGAAGACGAGCTTGCGGCGGCGCGCAAGAAACTCGGCAAATGACGGCACTCGTCCTGGACACTGGGGCGTTGGTGGCCCTGGAGCGCGACGACCGCCGAGTGTGGGAGCTGCTACGCGAGGCGACGGACACTGACGAGATCGTCCAGGTCCCGGCCGGCGTCATCGCTCAGGCATGGAGGGACGGGAGCCGCCAAGTGCTGATGGTCCGGGCTCTGGCTCACTGCGACGAGATTCCGCTCGACGGAGCCGGCGCCCGCGACTCTGGATCGCTGTGCGGACGGGCAGGATCGACCGACGTCATCGATGCCTCCGTGGTTGTGACTGCTTCCCGGCTCGCTGCCCATGATTCAGTCGCGGTGATCACTTCGGATCCAGACGACATCAGGACGCTCGCGTCGGCGCTCGGCACTCCGGCAATCATCGTCAGGGTCTGACCGGCTAGCGACTCGGCTTGGAGCCGCTAGCGGCAGCCCACGGGAGCAGTCGATGCACTCGTCACCGCCAACAAAGTGCGCTGTTCGGATCTGCTGCGCCTCGTCGACTGAGAGAATGGCCGTCGCGGGACTAGCGGCTGCGGCGGGACCTTTGGTCTGAGGCTGCACCTGACGCGAGCTGGTCGGCTATCTCGTTCCACTCGTTGCCGGAGTGGCCCTTGACCCACCGGAAGGAGATCTCGCCCCGCCTCGCCAGGTACTCCTCGATAAGCGGCTCCCACAGCTCGCGGTTGGCCACCGGCTTGCGGTTGGAGTTGCGCCAGCCCCGCCTCAGCCACCCCTCGTACCACCGGTCGCGGAAGCAATTGACCACGTAGGTCGAGTCCGAGACCACCTCCACCGGCCCGCTCACCGCCCGCAGCGCCTCCAGCACGGCCCGAAGCTCCATGCGCTGGTTGGTGGTGTGGGGCTCCGCGCCGCAGGCCCACTGGCCGCCGGGCACCGCCCAGGCCCAACCGCCCGGTCCAGGGTTTCCCAGGCAGGCACCGTCGGTGTAGACGGCTGTGCTTCCGGCGGGCATGTGCCGATCCTCGCGCACCGGCGGTCGACAAGCGCGCATCGCTTCGCGCCGGGTTTGCGTCGGTACCATCATGAAGGCCATGGCCGACAACTTTCTGCGCCAGCTCCCCGACATCGACCCGGCCGAGACCCAGGAGTGGATCGACTCGCTCGACGCCGTGGTGGCCGCGGGCGGGCGGGAGCGGGCCCGCTACATCGTGGCCAAGCTACTCAAACGCTCGAACGAGCAGCAGCTGGGCGTCCCCCCCACCACCTACACGCCCTACATCAACACCATCCCGGCCTCGGAGCAGCCCTTCTTCCCGGGCGACGAACAGGTCGAGCGCCGCATCCGCCGCTTCATCCGGTGGAACGCGGCGGCCATGGTGATCAGGGCCAACAAGACCGCCGACGGCATCGGCGGCCACCTGTCCACGTTCGCCTCCTCGGCCTCGCTGTACGAGGTGGGTTTCAACCACTTCTTCAAGGGCAAGGACGACGGCCTGGTCGGCGACCACATCTACTTCCAGGGCCACGCCGCCCCCGGCGTGTACGCACGCGCCTACCTGGAGGGGCGCCTCTCCGAGCCGGAGCTCGACAACTTCCGGATGGAGGTGGGCGGGAACGGGCTGCCGAGCTACCCCCACCCCCGGCTGATGCCCGATTTCTGGGAATACCCGACGGTGTCGATGGGGCTCGGCCCGATCAACTCCATCTACCACGCCCGCTTCAACCGCTACATCCACCACCGCCGCATCGACGACACTTCGGCCAGCACGGTGTGGTGCTTCCTCGGCGACGGGGAGTGCGACGAGCCCGAGACCCTGGGCGCCATCTCCCTCGCCGGCCGCAACGGCCTGGACAACCTCAACTGGGTGGTCAACTGCAACCTGCAGCGCCTCGACGGCCCGGTGCGGGGCAACGGCAAGATCATCCAGGAGCTCGAGGGCGTGTTCCGGGGCGCGGGCTGGAACGTGATCAAGGTGATCTGGGGCTCCAAGTGGGACGAGCTGCTGATGCGCGACACCGACGGGGCGCTGCTCAACAAGATGACGACAACCGTCGACGGCGAGTACCAGCGCTACGCCGTTGAGTCGGGCGCCTACATCCGGGAGCACTTCTTCGGCCCGGATCCCCGGCTGCGCAAGCTCGGAGAGCACCTCTCAGACGAGGAGCTGCGAACCCTGCCCAGAGGGGGCCACGACTACCAGAAGGTGTACGCCGCGTTCAAGGCCGCCACCGAGGTCAAGGACCAGCCCACGGTGATCCTGGCCAAGACGATCAAGGGATGGACCCTGGGCGAGGGATTCGAGGGCCGCAACGCCACCCACCAGATCAAGAAGATGACCGCCGCGCAGCTGATGGAGCTGCGGTTGCGGCTGCACATGGAGAACGAGATCGACGACGAGGACCTCGCCGACGGCATCCCCCCGTACTTCCGGCCGTCGCCGGACTCGGTGGAGGCCCGCTACATGATGGACCGCCGCCGCGCGCTCGACGGCGCGGTGCCCCGCCGGGTGGTCCGGGACCGGCGACCCATCGTGCCGCCGGCCGACGGTCCCTTCCTGGACATGCGCAAGGGCTCGGGCAGCCGGAAGGTGTCCACCACGATGGCCTTCACCGCCCTGCTGCGCGACTTGCTGCGGGACCTGCACTTCGGCCCCCGCGTCGTGCCCATCGTCCCCGACGAGGCCCGCACCTTCGGCATGGACTCGCTGTTCCGGGAGTTCAAGATCTACGCGCCCCACGGCCAGCTCTATGAGCCGGTGGACCACGACCTGCTGCTGAGCTACAGCGAGTCCTCCGACGGCCAGATCCTCGAGGAGGGCATCACCGAGTGCGGCTCGCTGGCGAGCTGGCTGGCCGCGGCCACGTCCTACGCCAACCTCGGCGTGCCCATGGTGCCCTTCTACGCCTTCTACTCGATGTTCGGCTTCCAACGGGTGGGCGACTCGATCTGGGCGGCCGCCGACGCCCGGGCCAGGGGCTTCCTCATAGGCGCCACCGCGGGACGCACCACGCTGCCGGGCGAGGGCCTCCAGCACCAGGACGGCCACAGCCACGTGCTGGCGTCGACCGTTCCCGCCTGCGAGGCCTACGACCCGGCCTTCGCCTACGAGCTCGCCGCCATAGTCGATGACGGCCTGCGCCGGATGTGCCCGCCGGAGGCCGCCGACGGCACAGACATCTTCTACTACATCACGGTCTACAACGAGAACTACGAGCAGCCGCCCCGGCCCGACCATGTAAGCGATGACGACATCACCAGCGGGCTCTACAAGTTCGACGACGGTCCGGGCAACCGCGGCCGCTGCGCCACCATCCTGTTCTCGGGCGCGTCGGTGGGCGCGGCGCTCGAAGCCCAAGCGCTGCTGGCCGAGCACCACGACGTCTCGGCCGAGCTGTGGAGCGCCACCTCGTACCAGCGCCTGCGCCGGGAGGCCCTCGACACCGTGCGCCGCAACCGCCTGCACCCGCAGTCCGAGCCCGTGGTCCCGCTGGTCACTCGCAAGCTCGCTGACTCCGACGGGCCGATCGTGGCGGTGACCGACTTCATGACCCTTGTCCCCGACCAGATCGCCCGCTTCACGCCCGGGCATCTGCATGTGCTCGGCACCGACGGATTCGGCCGATCGGACACCCGGGAGGCGCTGCGCCGATTCTTCGAAGTGGACGCGGCCCACATAGTGGTGGCCGTGCTGTCGGCCCTGCTGGCGTCGGGCGAGGCCGAGCCGGGCGAGGTCGCCGCGGCCATCGAGCGCTACGACATCGAGGCCGACCGCGACGACCCGGGCCATCCCGACACCGGCGCGAGGTTATGCTCGGCCCAATGACGCGGACTGCGACGGGAACTCTGGCGGTCACAGGGGACGGGGCCGCCGACCGCCTGATCAACGAGGATCCGCTGGCGCTGCTGCTGGGGATGCTGCTCGACCAGCAGATCCCCATGGAGTGGGCATTCATGGGACCCCGCCGCCTGGCCGACAGGCTCGGATCGGACCTGGAGGCTCACGACATCTCGGCGCGGGACCCCGAGGCCTTCGCGGCGCTGGTGAAGGCCAAGCCGGCGCTGCACCGGTTCCCGGGATCGATGGCCCAGCGGATGCAGGCGCTCTGCCGGCACGTCGCGGACCGCTACGACGGCGACGCCGCCGCGGTCTGGGCCGATGCGAACACCGGCGAGGAGCTCTTCAAGCGATTGCGGGACCTTCCGGGCTACGGCGACGAGAAGGCCCGGATCCTGACTGCCGTGCTGGCCAAGCGCTTCGGTGTGCGACCGGATGGTTGGGAGGAGCAGGCAGGCTCCTTCTCCGACCATGAGCCCCGGTCGGTGGCCGACATAGACGGCCCCGAGGCGCTGCAGCGGGTTCGGGCCTGGAAGAAGGACCAGAAGGCCCGCGGCAAGAAGAAGGACGAATGAGGTTCCGGTTCATTATCTGTGCCGCGACCCTCGCCCTGGTGGCCGGCGCCTGCGGGTCCGACGAGGCCACGACCGTTGTCGAGCCCGCACGCACCGAGGCCGCCGAGGAGGCAGCTCGCGAGGCTCCGGCCGATGCCGCTGACGCGGCCGCTCAGGACGAGTCCCCCACCAGTTCTGCCGCGGCCCCGGAACCCTCGCCAACGACCGAGGACGGCGCTCCCGAAGCCGGAGCTCAGACTGCCGATGAGGGCACCACCGACGACAGCGCCGCGCCCGTTCCCGCGCTTGCGGGCCCCGGCGACGTGCCCGACCTGGACATGGTCGACGTGCACACCGGAGAGCCCGTCAATCTCCAGACGCTGGTGACCGGCCAGACGCCGCTGCTGTTCTGGTTCTGGGCGCCGCATTGACCGGTTTGCCGGAGAGAGGCTCCGGCCCTTGAGCAGTTCGCTCAAAACAACGCCGACACAGTGACCGTGGTGGGTATAGGCGCCCAGGACGACCTTGCCTATGCCGAGCGATTCGTGTCCCAGACCGGAACCACGTTCACCATGCTGTGGAGCGACTCCAATGCGTCCTGGCGCCACTTCGGCGTCTCGAGGAACTCGAGCGTGCGGCTGCTGGACAGCGCCGGCAACCTGGCCGACGACAGCCCCGGCAGCTTCGACCCAGCGAGCCTCGCGCGACGCTTGGCCGATCTGGCCTGAGGCGCGGAGATGCCGCATCCCGCCCGAACTGTCGCAGTGCTTTTCGGGTTTGTATTGCTGGCCTCCGCCTGCGGCAGCGACGCAGAGCCGAGCACTGGCGGGCAGGGCACCGGTACCACTGTCGACGCGCCCACGCAGACACAGCCGGCTGAGGACGCCGGCACCACCGCGCAGGTTTCGCCTCCCCAGACCGCAGCATCCGAGACCACCGCAACGACCGCCACCACCAGCGCCACGGATGCCGCCGCGCTAGAGCAGGCTCAAGCCGAAGCTGAAGCCGCCGCGGCTGACGCGGCCGCAGCAGCCGCCGCCACAGCCGAAGCCGCCGCTGACGCCGCCGCAGCAGCCGCCGCCACAGCCGAAGTTGCCGAAGCCAAGGCGGCCGAGGCGGAGTTCGCACTCGAGGCTGCCGAAG
>JAKZWH010000220.1:0-3818 GCA_047515615.1 Acidimicrobiales bacterium
GGTCGTCTTGGAGGGCTTGGTGCAGGCTGTCGAGGGGCCACACGTCGATGCCGTCCTCAGTTCTGAAGGCCCGCCGGCCACGGTAGGCGAGGATGCGGCGAGCCAATCCGGTGAGGTCGGTAATGGCTCGCAACCCCTTGAGCATGGCGGTGTTGTACCGCTCAGATGCTTTGACCTCAATTGCGAGGTGCTCGCGGTCGCGGGTGAGCACGAAGTCGACCTCGGCGGCGGACTCGGCGGCAGCCCAGTAGCCGATGTCGTCGTAGATGCGCTGATGCTCGTTGTGGGCTCGCAGCAGGCCTAGCACCCAGCCTTCGAGCAGGGCGCCGCGCTCCTCTGCCGCCACGGGGCCCAGCTGGCGTTTGACGGCTCGCACCAGGCCGGGGTCGGCCCAGTACAACTTGGGGCGGCGCCTCTCCCGCACCCGGAGCCTGGCCTCGAACGCAGGCAGTTGCACGGCTAGCAGGGTGTCGTCGAGGATCTCGAGGTAGCCGTTGACGGTGGTGCGGGCGATGCCGGCGTCGCGTGCGATGCCGGCGGCGTTGACGGTCTGGGCGTGCATCACCGCGGCCACCGGCAGGAAGCGCACGAAGCCCGACAGGTTGCGCACCGCGGCCTCAGCCCGGATCTCCTCGCGCAGGTACAGCTGCGTGTAGCTCTGGAGGACCTCCCACCGGTCCGGGGCGGTCCACACCAGCGGGATGGTGCCATAGCGGAGCGCGTCGTCGAGGTTGAAGTCGTCGCCGAGTTCGGCCGGGGTCAGCGGGTGCATGGCCTTTCGCAGCGCCCGGCCGGCCAGCAGGTTGGTGCCTGCCGTCTTGAGCTTGCGGGCGCTTGATCCCAGCAGGGCGAAGCGCACGTCGCGCTCCTCGATCATCCGGTGCACTTCGTTGAGCAGGCTGGGGATGCGCTGAACCTCGTCCACCACCACCCACTCGCCCGGGCCTGCTCCCGACAGCAGTTGTCGGAACAGCGACGGGTCGGCCAGTAGGTCGGTGAAGAGGGCTTCGTCGAGCAGGTCGAGGCGCAGGGCATCGGGAAGGGCCTGCCGTGCCCACGTGCTCTTGCCGACACCTCGCATGCCGAGCAGAAAGAAACTCCGCTCCGGCACCCGAGTCAGCCGTGTGTAAATCATGTTGTCAAAAATAGCCGAAAAGTGACGGCTACCGACTCAGAAATCGGTCAGTTCGCCGGGTTGGGGTGATCCCCCGCCACTCCATGGCCCACGGGTGGCAATGGGATCGGACTCAGGGGGCGATAAGTCGATGCGGAGCCGCCCCAACTCCTCGTCGGACAGATTGGCGCCGAGGAACTCAACGAGTTCCTCTTGACGGGGTTGGCCGAACGCGAGGCGATACGCCGCGAGTGTCTTGCGCAAACGGGGCAGGACGGCTGCCTCTCGGCTGAATGGCATGACCGGCACATGGCGTTCGATCTTCGCCGGCCCTCTGTGGAACACCCAGTAGGGCACGATCTCCCCGTCGTCCGCTGATCTTTGAGCCACCGCCATGGCGAAGAGCTCGTTCCATGGATCGACGCCGGCGCTCAGTCCGCCCGCGAGCAGATCTGGGCCGAGGGCCGCGGCGAGGTTCCGTCGGACGGCGTGCCCCTTGTAGCGGTGAACGCGCCCCTCGCGCTGCTCCAGGTCAACCGGGTTGGAAGGCAGGTTCCAATGGACGACGGCGTGGCACCAGAGATGGAAGTCCAGCCCCTCCTGCCCGATGGAAGTGGAGGTAAGGACGAAGGGCCAGAACGGGGAGTTGAATGCCCGGGAGACGGACTCGATCCGAACCTCGCCGCCCTCGTCGAGGGTCTGATGGCCAAAGGCGACCGCAAAGCGACTACGCATCCGGTGGGGCTGGAACTCGATGTCGTGGCCATCGCGCTGCCGGCTGGGGATGTCCACCCGATACGAGGATGTGCGCAGTTCCAAAGCCTCCGCCACTTTGCCCGCGATGTCGTCGGCTGCCTCCCGGCGCCGGTCGTCGTCGGTCAAGCTCAGATAGCCGAGCCAGTCACGGAGCACATGGCCATGCTCGTCGAGGACGGCTTGGAGGTTGCCGTCGATCGAGTGTCGCAGGACATCACGCCAGTAGAGGCCTCCACCCTCGTCGGTGTCTGATTTCTCCGCATCCCCGCCGACGATGACGGCCGTTACCTCTGGGGCGTTGAAGAAGCTCCTGAACGCGGCGCCCACCCATGCGGCGTTCGCCACCGAGAAGTCGTCGGAGAGCGGGAGCCCAGTGACCGAGCTGATCATCCGCAGTGCGCATTGTGCTGGGCCGCCGACAGCGAGTTCAGCGAGCACCTCAACGAGGTCGTCGGGACAACGGCCGAGAGCCTCCGGGCCGTACGCGACCATGGCCCTGGCCTCGGCAAGGTGAGCGCGGAGCCCGCCTCCGGCTCGTTCGCCTTCCCAGCGCGCGTCGCTGCCGGGCGCGAGCTGGAGATCGGTTGCCGACCGATGGCGTCGCTGGTCGAGGAACAGGGGCGCGGCCCAGTACCACCTCTGGTCGACGAGGCCGGTCGTGGGCGCGGCGCGGACCAACGGCTTGATGGCCTCCTCTATGTCGGCTGCCACGTCCGCGAGCAAGTCCGATGCTCGGCGGCGGCCGCCCAGCACCCACAGCCGGGGATCTCCGAGCCCTGCGAGGCTGGGGCTCGGCCAAGTGAGCAGGAACGCGGTCATCGCCGCGGCTCGACGCCCGGCTACCGCCTCTCCCGGCCGGGGTCCGCCCGATGTGCGCTCGGTGGTTCGGAAGGCGAGACGCTGGCCTCCGCGCCGTCCGTAGTCGGCCGTGTAGTTGTGGCTGCGCGCCGCAAAGGCGCGCCGCTCAGCCTCGAAGCTGACCATTGAGGAGACCACCTTCGGGACGACTGCCCATCCCGAGAAGATCAGGCGCTTCGTGAGGCTCGCAGCCTCCCGCGACTCGTAGACCGACCCGGTGTCGTAGTACCGCATCGACGGAGGCATCCACAGCAACTCGAAGGCACGACGTTGGTCGAGATCGTGGAGCAGCCAACGGAGCCTCCCGTTCTGGGGGTCGATGCGCTGATACGCCTCGACGTCGTCCCAGCTCAGCAGACCTGGGCCAGGATCGAGCCCGACGTTGTCGGCGAACCCGCCGTCTGCCGCGGCTCGAACGATTCCTCCTTCAGCTTGTACCCCTCCATGAAGTTGACCAGGTACGGCGCCGACTTCCAGTACTCGGTTGGCTCGTGGTGCTTAATGGTCTCGGCGAGGCCGCCGAGGCGCAGGTAAGCGCGCAGATCGTCAGGCTTCACCCGCACTTGAGCGTCCCACTCGCACAGCATCCCGTCGCGGTCCGGCGTGACCGCCAACCGCTCGGTTCGGGCTATCACACCGCGCAGCTCGGCCCCGATTTCACGACAAGTGTCTTCGGCGTGGTCGAGCGACTCGGCAGAGGTGAGTGCCGAACGTAGGGCACGGAAACGGTGTCTCAGTCGGTCGACCCGAGCCGGGTCTTGGAACAGGAACGAACAGGTGGCGAGGAAGTCCTCATAGTGGTCGCCGTCGATCTCATCAGCGGTTGTGTACATGCGGTACGGGGTTGCAGACAGCAGCAGCGTTCGGGTGGCGCGGCCGGTCTCGGGGTCCGAGTAGTCGAACAGGCGGTGGGCCAAGTCGGCCGCGAAGTTGTCGGGCTCCGGCTGCAGCAGATCCTTGAACCGCTGGAACTCGTCCAGCACCACCAGATCCGGTTGGAGCGCGGCAATGCCGACCCTCGCCATGATGCCGCGGACCTCGCCAATCAGCTCCTTGCGCCGCGGCTGCAGCTCGTGAGGGAACCTGCGTT
>JAKZWH010000221.1:0-4424 GCA_047515615.1 Acidimicrobiales bacterium
GCTCTCCGACGATGTGCGGGTGCGGATGGCGATCCGCGATGAGCTCAGGGAGATCTCCAAGAAATTCGCGGTCGATCGCCGGTCGTCGCTCGAGATCGATCCGGGCGAGCTCGACATCGAGGATCTGATCGACGACGACGACCTGGTCTTCACCATGTCGTCGTCCGGCTACGTGAAGACGGTGGCCGTTGACGAGTTCCGCCTCCAGGGCCGCGGCGGCCGCGGGGTGGCCGGAGCGAGGCTCAAAGAGGCCGACACCGTCACGCACCTCATCCATACCACCGCGCATTCCTACCTGCTGTTCTTCAGCAACTTCGGTCGGGTGTACCGGCTCAAGGCCCACGAGGTTCCGGTGGCGTCGCGCACGGCCCGGGGAACCTCCATTGCGAACCTGCTGTCGCTGCAGGACGGCGAGCGCATCGAGGCCGTGATCGACACTCGCGACTATGAGACCAACCGCTACCTGTTCTTCGCCACGGCCAAGGGACGGGTCAAACGGACCAAGTTCACCGCCTACGACTCGTCGCGCAAGGCCGGGCTCATCGCCATCCACTTGCGCGACGATGACGAGTTGGTGGCCGTCGTCCCCACCGACGGGGTTCACGACATTCTGCTGTCGTCGCGACTGGGTCAGACCCTCCGGTTCGCTCAGGAGCAGGTACGGGAGACGGGTCGGGTCGCGATCGGCGTGATCGGACTGAAGTTCAAGCACGAGGGCGACTCGGTCGTGTCGTGCGCGGTGGCCCGACCCGGCGCTGCACTGCTCCATGTGACGACATTGGGTTTCGGCAAGCGCACGACAGTGGACAGATTGAACTGCAAGAATCGGGCTGGGCTGGGCGTTCGAGGGATACGGCTCGAAGAGGACAAGGGCGAGGTGCTCGGAACGCTGGTTGTGGATCCCGACGACGAGATTCTCGCCGTCACGCGCAATGGTGTGGTAATCCGCATCCCGGTCTCTGGCGTTTCGGTCCAGAGCACCTCGGCGGCAGGCGTCAAGGTGATGAACCCCGACGCCGGCGACGAAGTGGTTGCCATCGCGCTCGTCAGCGACGAGGGGAACGGCGTCGCCGACAAGGATGTCGACGGTGACCGGGAAGGGGCGCCGGGCGGGCAATGACGGCTCGGGCGCGGCCTGGGCCCCGGGACCGGGGGCAGGCAGTGCCCCTGATGGCGGCCATGCTCTTGTTGGCGATGGGCGCTGTTGTTGTGACGATCGAGATCGGGCGGCTGCTGAATGAGAGCGCCGCCGCCCGCACCGCCGCCGACGCGGCGGCCCTGGCTGGTGCCGCCGACGGCCCCGACGAGGCCGCATCGATCGCGGCCGCCAACGGTGCAGTGTTGCTCTCGTACGAGGAGGAGGAGCCCGTGGACGACTCTGATGCTCTGCTGGTGACCGTTACCGTTCAAGTCGGCCGGAGCAGCCGGACGGCTCGAGCCGAGCGGCAGGTGGAGTGGACGGCCCCCGAGTAGGCCGGGCCGAAGCGAGGATTGGCCGGTTGGGCGTAGACTGCCGGTTCGTCGGAGGTGCCAGAGAATACTCATGAGCGGCGGGTCGACTTCTGGCATGGATGAGCAGCAGCCCGTTCCGCCGTCCGCCGGCGCGCCGGCTGGGCTCCAGTCCTCAGCGGGAGCGGGAGCGGGTGCCACCGACGCGCTGCTCGGCCCCCGGCCGGGGCGCCGCGTCCCCCGTTCAGCCATCGGTCGGGCCTATCAAGCCCGGTCCAACCGACGCCTGCGGGCCCGTCGCGTCCGGCGGCTCGTCAGGCACGTTGAACCCTGGTCAGTACTCAAGGTGTCTCTGGTTCTCTACTTCTGCGCTTGGGCGATCATGTTGTTCGTGGGGGTGACGCTGTGGAACCTGGCCGTCAACTCCGGCCTCGTCGCCGATGTTGAGAACTTCGTGGTGGAGCTGTTCGCGCTGGAGTCGTTCACGATCAACGCCGACCAGATCTTCCGGATAGCGGCTGTCGGCGGGCTCGTCCTGGTGTTGGCCGGCAGTGGCCTGACGGTGCTCGCAGCGGTGCTGTTCAACCTGATCAGCGACGTGACCGGAGGAGTGCGCCTGACCGTGGTCGAGGAGGAGACCGCCCGCCCGCGGCCGCGCCGGGCCCGCAGGCGGGTTCTGGTCGCGGCTCCGCCGCCGCCCGTGGGGAGGTCCACGGGCCCACCGCCGGGCGCGGCTGGTGGCGGTCGGGGAGGCCGCGGCTAGCGTGTAGCGCCGCTGGGGCTATAGCTCAGTCGGTTAGAGCGCACCCCTGATAAGGGTGAGGTCGCTGGTTCGATTCCAGCTAGCCCCACACTTCAGCCCGACAGCGCCCGGAGAGCCATCTTGGTCGCAGGATTCATCACGTTGATCCGCCGGACGTTTGTTGCCATTGTCGTGGGGATGGCATTGGCCGCGGCCATCCGGGTGCGGGGCCGCGGTGGCGTGCCCCCCCAGACCGGCGGGTGGCGCGAGCTGCGCGACGACGAGCTGGCCTGATCGCTTCTCGTAGCTGTGACCACCAAGAGCGGGAGACGACATGCTTCACTGCGAGGCCTCTTCACCTATGCGCGGAGCCTCTGAGCCCGCGGGTACAAGTGCGGTCGTGTTCGGGGCCGGGGCTACGGGCCTCCGGATCGTGCGCATGCTCGACCAGAGTTCAGCTGTCCGATCGGTGGAGGTGCGGGACACGGACCCGGCTCGGCTGCGGGAAGTCTCCGACGCATTGGGCCCGAAGACCAGGATCGGCCAGGGATCGGCCGTGCCCGATGGGACCGATCTGGTGGTGGTGGCCACCACGACGGGAACGCAAGCCAGCATCGCCCGGGCCGCGGTGAAGGCCGGCGCGGCCGTTGTCACCACCACCCACGAGATAGGTGAGACCCGCGACCTGCTCGCGACCGATCAACAGGCCCGACACCACGGGGTTCCGCTGGTGGTGGGTGCCGGCTACATGCCCGGACTCACGTGCCTGCTGGCCCGGGTCGGCGCCTCCGAGTTCGACGCGGTTGACGAGATCCATGTGGCCAAGGTCGGCACTGGGGGACCGGCGTGCGCCCGCCAGCATCACCGGGCGCTCAGCAGTCTCGCTGTTGACTGGCGCGACGGGCGCTGGATCCGCCGAGCGGGCGGCTCGGGACGCGAGCTGTGCTGGTTTCCCGATCCGGTGGCCGGATGGGACTGCTACCGGGGAGCCCTCCCGGACGCGCTGTTGCTCGTGCCCGCCTTCCCCAACGTTGATCGGGTGACGGCGCGAATGGCCGCCACCCGCCGCGATCGGCTCACTGCTCCTCTGCCGATGATGCGCCGCCCGCATCGCGAGGGCGGGGTGGGCGCGGTGCGGGTTGAGCTTCGGGGCTGGCGCCGGGGGGAGCGCCATGTGGTCGTGCTGGGCTCTCAGGCGAAGCCGGCGGAAGGAGCGGCCGTGGTGGCCGCCGCGACCGCGCTGCACCTGGCTGACATTGAGGTCTCAGCCGGCGCGACTGGGCTCGCGTCGATCCCTGATCCGGAGAGGCTGCTGAGGTCGGTGAGCGCTCGGGGACTGCGACTCTCGCGTTTCGAGGGGTTTGCGCTGTCCCGCGATGGCTGCTCGTGACCGCTCGATGCTTCACCGAGTGAACGCTGACCTGTCTGCTGATGCGCTACTGGAAACAGGTCAGCAGGTCTTCGTGGAGCAGTCCGTTGGTGGCCACGGCCGAGCCGCTGCGCCATTCGTCCTCGCCGGCTGTGTCGGAGAACCGGCCGCCGGCCTCGGCCATGATCACCGACATCGCGGCGACGTCCCAGTCGAAGCACTCCGGGTCCACCATGGCCTCGGCCCTCCCGGTGGCGACTAGGGCGTAACCGTAGGCATCTCCCCAGGTGCGGACCCGTGCTCCGGCCGCACGGACCCGAGTCAGGGCGGGGTCGGGCCAGTAGGAGAGCCCACTGGTGCAGACATATGAGCCTTCGAGGCTGGCGCGGTCACTCACCCGGCACGGCTCTCCGTCCCAGCGAGCGCCTCGGCCCCGGCCGGCCCAGACGCACTCGTCGAGGGCGGGCAAACAGATCACACCGACCGCCGGGCCCCGGTCGTCCACCAGGGCCAGCAGCGTGGCATACAGGGGGACACCCTGAGTGAAGGCCTTGGTGCCGTCGATCGGGTCGATCACCCAGGTGCGGCCGGTGCGGCCGACCCAGTCGCCCTCCTCCTCGCCCCGGATCGTGTCGCCGGGGTACGCCGCCGAGATCTCTGAGCGCAAGAACCGCTCGGCTGCGTAGTCGGCCTCGGTGACGGGCGACCCGTCGCTCTTGACGGTAACGGCGAGATCCCGTTGCTGGTACCACTTGAGGGTGATCCGCCCGGCTCGCCGAGCGGCTTCCACGGCGAAATCGACGAGTTCCTGGTCGACCGGACTCTCGACCGCATCTCCGTTGACACGGCCAGGTTGGTTTTGAT
>JAKZWH010000222.1:0-6702 GCA_047515615.1 Acidimicrobiales bacterium
GCCAACACTCCGGCCGGTGCCGACAACCGCGCAAGACTGATGCGAAAGGAAGGGCAACGATGCCATTTCCGACCGACCTGGAGATCGCCTCCCAGGCCAAGCTGAAGCCGCTCGACTCGATCGCCGCCGACGCCGGCATCCCGCCCGAGATGCTGGAGCCCTACGGCACGGGTGCGGCCAAGGTGAGCCTCGATGCGGCGGAGGCCATGGCCCAAGCAGGCCGGCCGCTGGCCCGCTACGTGGTGGTGTCGGCCATCACACCCACCCCGCTCGGTGAGGGCAAGACCACCACCACCGTCGGGCTCGGCCAGGCTTTCCAGCACATCGGCCGCACCGCCACTATCGCCATCCGCCAGCCGTCCATGGGCCCCACTTTCGGCATCAAGGGCGGCGCGGCCGGGGGCGGCTACAGCCAGGTGGTGCCCATGGAGCTGTTCAACCTGCACCTCACCGGCGATATGCACGCCGTGACGGCCGCCCACAACCTGTGCTCGGCCATGGTGGACGCCCACCTCTACCACGGCAACGAGCTTGGCCTCGACCTATACAACATCACCTGGCGCCGGGTGCTGGATGTGAACGACCGGGCCCTGCGCAACATCACGCTGGGGCTGGGCGGCCGCCTCGACGGAGTGCCCCGGGAGTCGGGCTTCGACATCACCGCGGCCTCCGAGGTGATGGCCGCGCTGGCGCTGTGCACCGGGCTGCAGGATCTGAGGGCCCGGCTGGGGCGCATCGTGGTGGGATACACCAAGGCGGGCACGCCCGTGACCGCCGAGGAGATCGGCGTGGCCGGGTCGATGGCCGTGATCCTGCGCGAGGCCATCAAGCCGAATTTGATGCAGACCCTCGAGAACACGCCCGCGCTGGTTCACACCGGGCCGTTCGGCAACATCGCCACCGGCAACTCCTCCATCGTGGCCGACCAGGTGGGCATCCGCACGTCGGACTTCCTGCTCACCGAGGCCGGCTTCGGCGCCGACATGGGCGCCGAGCGGTTCTTCAACATCAAGTGCCGCTACTCGGGCATCGCTCCGGACGCGGCCGTTCTGGTGGCCACCGTGCGGGGACTGAAGGCCCACTCGGGCAACCACAAGATCGTGGCCGGGCGGCCTCTGCCGGAGGCCCTGCTGGCCGAGAACCCTGACGAGGTCCATGCCGGCGGCGACAACCTCCGCAAGCAACTCGACAATATGCGCATCCACGGCTGCACGCCCGTGGTGGCCATCAACGTGTTCCCCGGGGACCACGCAGCCGACATCGCAGCCATCGGCGAGATCGCAGCCGAGTACGACGCCCGCTCGGCGGAGACCACCCACTTCGCCGACGGCGGCCGGGGCGCCACAGAGTTGGCCGAGGCGGTGGCCGAGGCGGCCGACGAGCCCAGCAACTTCTCGGTGCTGTACCCCGACGAGGCGTCGTTGAAGTCCAAGATCCACACGGTTGCCACCCGGGTGTACGGCGCTGACGGAGTGGAGTACTCCAGCACGGCGGACAAGCAGCTCGCCACCTTCACGGAGGCCGGGTTCGGGAACCTGCCGGTGTGCATTGCCAAGACGCACCTGTCGATCTCGTCGGACCCGTCATTGAAGGGCGCACCGACCGGATGGACCTTGCCGGTGCGCGAGGTGCGGGCCTCTGTGGGGGCCGGCTTCGTGTACCCCATCTGCGGCGACATGCGCACCATGCCCGGCCTGGGCCGGATGCCGGCCGCCATGGGGATCGACATCGACGCCGACGGCAACATCGTCGGCCTGAGCTGAGCGGCCCGGCGACCATCATGCTGTCAAGGCTTCGGCGCGCCCTAGCAACGCCCCCGCTCGCCAGCGGCACAGACCGAACATGGCCATAGCAGTGCTGTCAAGGCTTCGGCGCGCCCCGGTGAGTGTGGAGAGCGGCGCGGCTCGCGACTACCGGCTGGAACTCATCGAGGGACTGACCTTCGAGGTAATCCCGCTCAAGAGCCTTGACGCCGCACTGGAGGCGCTGCCGCCGGGTTCCCGGGTGTCGGTTACGGCGTCTCCGGTGAAGGGCCAGGACGCAACCTGCGAGATCACCGAGCGGTTGGTGGGGCTGGGCCATGTGGCCATCCCGCATATCTCAGCCCGGCTTGTTCCTGACCGGGCCCGAGCATCGGCGCTGGCGGGCTGGCTGCGCTCGGCCGGGGTGTCGACGATGTTCCTGGTCGGCGGCGATGTGGAGTCGCCCGGCACCTACTCGGATGCGGCCTCGTTCCTGCGTGACCTGCTCGAATGCGACCACGGGCTGACCACAATCGGCGTGACCGCCTACCCGCACGGCCACCCGCTGATCGCCGACGGGGCGCTGCACGAAGCGCTGCACGCCAAGCAGGAGCTGCTCGCGGAAGCCGGGATCGATGGCTACTGCAGCACGCAGATGTGCTTCGACGCTGGCCTTATCGAGAGCTGGCTGCGAGCCGAGCGGGCCTCGGGGCTGACGCTGCCGGTGCATCTGGGCATCTCGGGCGTGGTGGACCGGACCAAGCTGCTCACTATGGGGGCGCGTCTGGGCGTCGGACCCTCCTTGCGGTATCTCCGCAAGAACCGGGCGGCCATCACCAGGCTGATGACCTCAGCCAACTACGACCCCGACCACCTGCTCACCACGCTGAGCCCGCACCTGGCAGAGCTCGACGTGACCGGCCTGCACGTGTTCACCTTCAACCAGGTGGCCTCAACCGCCGCCTGGCAAGCCTCCCACCAACGCTAACTCGGCCGGCACGCCGAACTTCCGGCGGTTTTGTGTCATATGCGAGCACAACGACCGGAAGTTCGGTCAGGCATGGCCGCACGCAGCGGCGACCTGAGCACACAGCCCGTCGGGACGGTTGATGTAGTCATCCCAAGTGAACGTGAGGACATTCCAACCCGCGAGCATGATCCGGTTCCGGCGGCGACGGTCCTCCACGAAGGACGTGCGGTTGTGGTGCCAGCGGACGCTGTCCAGCTCGATGGCGACGCGGCAATCCGGGTATGCGAGATCAACCTGGGCAATCAGAGCCCCGTCGCCGCCGCATATTCGATACTCAAGCCGGGGACGGTCGAGTCGGGAGTCGATGAGAAGGTCCTCCACCATGCGGCTCCATCCGCTGAGCGGCACCGGGTCGTCCCCGAGACGGGCGTCGAGAGCGGCCCGCAATGCGGCACAGCCGGGGCGTCCCCGGCACGCGTGAGCGACGAGCACGCTGCAGAGGTCGGAGAGCTGGAGTTGTCCGTCCCTCAGCACGGCATCGATCGTGCGATCGAGTCGCTGGCGGTCCAACACCGATGCCAGATCCAGGACCGTCCTCTCCAGACCAGTGCAAGGAACGCCCTGTCGGCGAACGGGCCGCGCCCGGTCCAGCTGTGTCGATTCGTACACGGTCACACCTTCAATCGCCAGGCTCCTGCCGGAGGGAACGAGCACCTCGATGCGATTGAGCCGAAACCCATCGATGCGGTGCAGCGCCGCCGCAGACCGATGGCTGGCGACGGCGTCATGCGCCAAGCAGACAGAGAGCAGACGGGATAGCGGGGTCGGCGACACGGCAGAGTGCCGGTACACGCCGCGGGCCGCACGCACCCAGCGCCCCGTCCGCAGGCGCCGCTCGAGCTGGCCCCTGGTCATGCCATCGGCAAGCGCCTGTGCACGAGTAGTGAGCCCGTGCTGTCGCTTCATCCGCCTCAGAACCCGCTCCTCCCCCATGTCCGCCTCCGATCCTGCGCGGCCGTCCAACTCCGGCGCCCGGCTTGGGCGGGCTCCGATTGGGTTATCACAGCATATATTGGTCAATGTTGTAAACACATTATATAGCTGACAGAAACTCGGGTTCCTGTCTGGCCGACGCCCGCGGGCACAAGAAGCCAATTGGCGGCCCCCGGCCCAACCCAACAACATGCTGGCCGACGCCCGCGGGCGCAGGAGGGCGCTTCGAGGCTGGCGCCGCTCAAGTACCGCTGCTCGGTTCGATCGGATTGCTCCGCAAACGTTCGAACCGAGCCAAGGAACCTCGCCGTCGCGGCTTCGGTCAACCCGTGCATGGACTGGGGCAGCAGCGGGGCATCGCCGGTGATGTCACAGGGGGCAAGTACTTTCGAGGACATGGAACAGACAGCAATCGTCGTCGTGGCGGCTCTGGCCGCGGTCGGCGCGATCATGGGTATTGGGGTGGCACTCCTGCGCCGCAAGCGCCCGGCCGGAGCGGCCAACGACCCGAACGAGCTGGCTCGCCTGACCGTCCGGCTAGAGGAACGCGAGCGGGAGGTGAGCCAAGTCCGCGATGAGCGCGACTCGGGCCGCAGCGAGCGCGACTCGGCCCGCCTGGAGTTGGCCGCAGCCCACAGGGACCTCGCCGCCGTGAAGGCAGATCACCAGGCCCGGACTGAGGAGTTGGCCAGCGCCCGCGAGCAATTGGACAACCAGTTCAAGGGGCTTGCCGCCGGGGTTCTCAAGGAGAGCACCGAAACGCTGCTCCGGCAGGCTAAGGCACAGTTCGACGACCAGCGACAACTCGGGGCCGCCGAGCTGGAGAGGCGCAAGGAGGCCATCGGCAGCCTCGTAGGGCCCATCCGCGAGAGCCTCGAGAAGCTGGGTGAGCACGCCAACGCGATCGAGCAGAAGCGGGCAGGGGCCTACGAGCGCCTGACCTCTCAGATCGCCTCTCTCCAGAAGGTCGCCGGGAGTCTCAGCGAGGCGCTGAGGTCGCCCAATATCCGGGGCCAGTGGGCCGAACAGGAGCTGGGAAACATATTGGAGCTCTCGGGGCTGCAGCAGCACATCGACTACTACCCCCAGTACACGGTTGATGTCCCCGGGAGCCGCCTCCGGCCCGACGCGGTCGTGAACGTGCCCGGTGGTCTCAAGGTGGTCATCGACGCCAAGGCGCCGCTGGAGAACTATCTGAAGGCCCACGAGGCCACCGACGACCACCAGGAACGAGAGCTGCTGACCAATCACGCCGCTGCCATCTCAAGACACGTCAAGAGCCTTGGTGAACGGGACTACGCCGACGCCGTCGCCGGTTCTCCGGACTTCGTGCTGATGTTCGTGCCCGCCGACCCCATCCTCGACTCAGCCATGAAGGTGCAGCCGACTCTGTGGGAGCGGGCATGGCAGGAGCATCGGGTGCTCATCGCGACCCCCGGGCTGCTCTTGGCCTTCCTGCGGACGGTCGCCCTGGCATGGCAGCAGCAGGACATGCAGAAGAACGCGCAGGAGATCGCGGCCCTCGGCAAGGAGCTCTATGACCGCCTGCGCGTCTTCGCCGAGCACATGCACGGTGTCGGCAAGGGCCTCGATCAGGCCCTCACCGCCTACAACCGCGGCGTCGGCTCACTCGAGGGCCGGGTACTGCCCCAGGCCCGCCGCTTCGAGGATCTGGGTGTGATTGCAGACAGCAAGCGCATCCCCGAAC
Source organism: Acidimicrobiales bacterium (assembly GCA_047515615.1). Taxonomy (GTDB): domain Bacteria; phylum Actinomycetota; class Acidimicrobiia; order Acidimicrobiales; family Aldehydirespiratoraceae; genus Aldehydirespirator. Next base: position 5,414 of record JAKZWH010000222.1, read on the forward strand.
TGACGCCCGTAGATGACACCGTTCGAGCGATGAGCGGACTAGGAACCGGCGAGGCGGCAGCGACAGACACGCGGCCAGGCAGCTTGTTCCCCCACAAGCGAAGCGCCTAGAGACCGCGCCCGCCGCGACCCTTGACTGCTGGGATCGGGCTCAGGGGCCGAGCGGATAAGCCGCAGCTCGCAAGGCGCCTTGAGCGAGGCCGTGGCTCAAGCGGCCCGTGAGCGCAGCGAACAAGATCCGAAGACAGATGCTTCTCCGCTGGGCGCTTACCGATCCCCGCTGCATCTATGGCAGAATGGGGTAGTGACTTCGGCTCATGGCTCCCATCGCGGCTGGCCAGCCGTCGAGACCCTACTCGCTGATCCTGCCGCGGAGCGGGCCCGCCTCCTGGGCGACCTGGCCACCGCCTACCGGCTGTTCGGCGCGCTGCGCTGGGGCGAGCTGGGCGACGGCCACATCACCTGCCGCGACACCGAGAAGCCCGACCACATGTGGCTGCTTCGGCACCGCGTCGTGTTCGAACGGGCCCAACCTTCCGACCTAGTGCTGGTCGCTCCCGACGGCAGCGCCGTCGACCAGGACGGTCGCCCGGCCAGGATCAACAACACCGCGTACCACATCCACCACCCCATCCACGCCGCCCGGCCCGACGTGACGGCCGCCGCACACGTTCACACCCATTGGGGCACCCCGTTCGCGGCCGAGCGGCGCATGATCGAGCCGCTCACCCAAGAGTCGGCGCTGTTCATCGACGATCACGCCCTCTTCGACGACGAAGAGGTGCAGATCCTCTCCTGCGACGGCGGCAAGCGCATCGCGGTCGCCCTCGGCGAGAGCCGGGCCGTGATCCTGGCCAACCACGGCCTGCTCACCGTCGGAGCCAGTCCCGCCGATACCGTCGGCTGGTTCGTGCTGATGGAACGCGTGGCCGAGGTTCAGATGAAGGCCCGGCACGGACTGCCTATCTCAGTCGAGGCCGCCCGCTGCGCCCGCGAAGACATCGTTGTGGAGGGCTACGGCTGGGACCTGTTCAATTGGGCCATCCGCCGCCATCTCGGGGTCGCGTGAGCTAGGAGGGACTGCCCGGGCCGGGAAGGCGGCCTAGCCGGAAGGCGGCCTAGGCCGGGAAGGCCCCCAGCATCCAGACCGCCTAGGCCGGGAAGGCCCCCAGCATCCGGGCCGCGGCCAGGGTGTTCTGCAGCAGGCAGGCGATGGTCATGGGCCCGGTACCGCCCGGCATCGGCGTCACCGCGCCGGCCACGGCCTGAACCGTGTCGAAGTCCACGTCG
>JAKZWH010000223.1:0-5464 GCA_047515615.1 Acidimicrobiales bacterium
AGCTTCACCCGCACTGCCTGCACCTTGCCGTCGGCATCGGCGGCCAGCTCGATGTGCTGCACCTGACCCCTGCCCTGGATGGTGGAGGTGGCGCCCTCGGTGCGGCCCTCGGTCCAGCGCACGGGCACGCCCCGCTGCATCGCCAGGGCGCTGCACAGGATCTCCTCGGCGTAGACGTTGAGCTTGCATCCGAAGCCGCCGCCCACCGACGGCGCCACTACCCGCAGCTTGTTCTCACCGATGCCGAGGACTACCGCGGTCATCACCTTGAGAATGTGCGGAATCTGGGTGGATGAGTAAAGGGTGAGCTCTCGCCCGGCCGGCGACGGCACCGCCGCGCAGCCCCGGGGCTCCATCGGCGCCGGGATGAGGCGCTGCTGCACGTAGCGCTCGCTGACGACGTGCGTCGCCTCCGCGAAGGCAGCGTCCACCGCGGCGGCGTTGTCGCCCCAGAGCCCCCACGTGTAGCACTCGTTGGTGCCGACGTCGGGATGCACGAGGGGTGCGCCCTCGGCCACCGCGTCTTCTATCTCGACCACCGCGGGCAGCGGCTCGTAGTCCACGATCACCGCGGCGGCGCCGTCGGCCGCGGCGTAGCGGGAGTCGGCCAGGACCACCGCCACCGCGTCGCCCACGTACTTGGCCGTGCCGCGGGCCACGGGAAGGTGCGGCGGGTTCTTCATGTCGGGCGTGACCGGCCAGGCGCACGGCAGCGCGCCGCCGCCCCACAGCGGGACAAGGTCCTCGCCGGTGAGCACCTCGTTCACGCCGTCGATCTGCAGCGCGGCCGAGCCGTCGATGCTGACGATGTTGGCGTGGGCCTCGGTGGAGCGGACCACGCCAACCCAGACGGCGCCGGGAAGGGCGAGGTCGTCGATGAACTTGGCCTCGCCGGTCAGCAGGGCCGGATCCTCCTTGCGGAGCCGGCGGGTGCCGACGTGGCCGGCAGGAGCGTCTTCGGTGATGGTCATGTCAGTCACCTCCTGCGCCCGCCACGGCGAGCACGGCGTCGACGATGTTCTGGTAGCCGGTGCAGCGGCAGAGGTTGCCCTCCAGGCCGTGGCGCACCCCGTTCTCGTCTAGGCCGGGATACTCCTCGACCAGCGAGATGGCGGCCATCACCATGCCCGGGGTGCAGTAGCCGCACTGCAGGGCGTGGTGTTCGTGGAACGCCTGCTGCATGGGGTGCAGCGTCCCGTCGGCTCCGGCGACACCCTCGATGGTGGCGATGTCGGCGCCGTCGGCCTGCACCGCGAACATGGTGCAGGACTTGGCGGATTGGCCGTCCACCAGCACCGTGCACGCACCGCAGCTGCTGGAGTCGCAGCCGATGTTCGTGCCTGTGAGCCCTAGGTCGTCGCGCAGCGCATGCACCAGCAGGGTGCGAGGCTCCACTTCGAGGCTCCGTTCGGTGCCGTTGACGGTCAGGGTGACTGCTGTCATGCGCTTCTCCCTGTGTTGACCGGTTGGGGCTGGACATCCTTTCGCGGATTTGAGCCGCTGTCGAGTGTAATCGGGGTGAATTCTTGGCCGCCGGGCTAGGCGGCACCCCCCGGGGCGACGTCGGCCCGCCCGACTAGTGCGGCACGGGCCGCCACCAGGTCATCTGGGTTGGTGACCCCCATCCACGGCTCGGTGGTGGACACCACCTTGACGGAGAGCGCTCGCTCGGCCATTCGCTCAGCGACGATCGTCGGCAGCAGGCACTCGGAATCGGCCTCGTCACGGTGGTCTGCCAGGAAGCGCTCGAAGCTGTCGCTGATCCAGCTCAGCGCCGCCCTCGGGAATGCCCACAGGTTCGTAGAGACGATGGTGTCGTCGCTGAGTTCCGCAGCGGGTTCAGCCGCCGCGATCGTTCCATCGGCGCGTCGGGCCACTCCGTGGTGCTCGATGATGCCGACGAGGCGGCCGTCGGACACCTCGCAGACGCCGCGGCTGACCGCGCCCGTCGCGGAGAGCGTGCGCCCGAGGCCGTAGCCGCACAAGCAGGCTTCGTCGTCGTCGAGCTCAGCCGCAGCAGAGGCGAGGGTGCGCAGCGCCGCCGGGCCGTAGTAGTCATCGGCGTTACACACCACAAACGGCCCGGGCACCTCGCCCTCGGCCACCAGCACCGCCTGTGCGGTTCCCCACGGTCTGGCCCTGGGCGGGCCGTGCTCGTCCTGGCGGACGTAGGCGAACTGAATGCCGGCGCTCTGCAGGGCGCGGTGGCGGGAGTCGACATGGGCGCGCAGGGCGGTCTCGATCCCGGAGCGCACCACGAGCACCACCTTCGAGGCGCCCGCCCGGACCGCCGCGACCATGGCGTAGTCGAGGAATGCCTCGCCGTTTGGTCCCACCTCGACGAGCTGCTTGTCGCCGCCGAAACGCCGACCGATGCCCGCGGCCATCACCACCAGGGTGAACACGCCCGCTCAGCGCTCCAGCATGGCGGGCTTGGTGTGGCGGTCGGCGCGCCCAAAGGCGACCGGGGCCACCCCTCAGCGCTCCAGCAGGTGGCGCACGTGATGGGTCTCGTTCACGGAGCGCACCGTGCGCACGCCGGTGCTGGACGCCGCGACCCGGGTGATCCCGCAGTAGTCGACCAGCAGCGACAGCGGGTCGTCGATGCCGAGCAGGATCTGCAGGTACACCCCGGTGACCATGCCGTGGCAGAACACGGCCACCGTGCGGGACCGGTTGGTGCGGATCACATGCTCGAAGCCCCGCTCGACGCGGTCCCGGAACCCGTCGTATCCGTCCGAGAAGATGGTGTCGTTGAGGTCCCTGTCCGGGTCGAAGTAGTGGGCAAGCGACGGATCGTCGCGGCTCATCTCCTCGGCCGGCACGTAGAGCCGGTTCCGGTGGTCGGACTCGCGCAGGTCATCGAGCATCTCGACGCCGAGTCCAAGACAGTCCGCGAGGGGCTCGGCCGTCTGCAGCGCCCGCTTCATGCTGGAGGACACGATGTGGTCGATGCCCTCCCGCGCCAGATAGTCGGCTGTGGCCTGCGCCTGGCGGTGGCCGATCTCGGCCAGCACAGGATCGGCCGACCCTCCCTCGGGGGCCTCGTCGCGCACGGGACGGCCGTGGCGGATCACGAGCAACTCCACGACGCCGGAGGCTACCGGGGAGCCGTGGCGGTCTAAGCGTCAGCGCCCCGGGCAGCCGACGGATGCTCCCCTGATCTGGTCACGGTCCGCTGATCGGGCTCGTGCGTGTCTTGGGAACGAGTCCCAGACCCTTGGCCCCAGGTACCGCCATGGCTCCGGCCATTACGGGAGGCGCCTCGGCTACATCGCTGGCCAGGAGCGTGGCTGTGGCCAGGCCGTGGGCCCGGCTTTGGGGGGCGGCCGCGTCCACTGCGGCTGCCACGTGCAGGGCGTGGGCGACTCCTACGGCCGAGTCGAGGAAGGACGTCACGACAACGGAGGCTCCAGCCTCGTTTGCTCGGGCCGCGATGGACAGGGCCACGCCGGGGCCCCCCAGGGCTTGTGGCTTGACGATCAGCGTGGTCACGCCGAGGTCCAAGGCCCGCACCGCGTCGGTCTCGCTGCGGATCGACTCGTCCGCAGCCACCGGGATGGGGCTGCGCCGGCCTAAAGCGGCGATCGCCTCGATTCCCGCGACCGGTTCCTCGCAGTAGGCGATACCGCAGTCCTGCACGCGGCCCAGCACATCGAGGGCGGTCACTGGATCCCAGGCGCCGTTGGCGTCGAGTCGCAGCTCGGCTCCAGGCTCCAGGCCAGCCCGAGCGGCCCGAACCCGCTCGACGTCCACAGCCGGATCGCTTGCGCCGACCTTGAGCTTGACCGCACCGAAGCCATCGCTGGCCGCGTCCCGCACGGCCCGCTCGACCTCGGACGGTGCGGCCGCGGCGACCAGCGCGTTGACCATTACCGCGGCCGCGACGTCGCGCCCCCGGCCTCCAGCGAGATGGGTCGCGAGCGTCCGCCCGGCTCGTTGGGCCCCGAGGTCAGCCAAGGCGCCGGCGACGCCCGCCCGGGCATGCGGCGAGCCAGGCAGGCCCTCGAGGAGATCGTCGAGCGCGGCCTCACCATTGGCGTCGATCCCGTCCAGAATGCGGCGCAGCGCCGCCTCCGTGTCCAGCAGGCTGGTTCGCGACCATCCCGGCAGCGGGCTGGCCTCGCCCCAGCCGACGAGTCCATCCGCACCGAGCGAGACCAGGAAACCGGCGCGGAAGCGCACCGAGACACCGCCGGTGACGAGCGGGGCTGTCAGGGCCAGCCGAAAGGGATGGAGCTCAGCGTGCATCGCGGTCACTCGCTGTCTGCTTCTCGCCAAGATGCGCTTCAACCCCAGCGATGAACTCTGCAATCTCGGCTGCGGTGGCATCAGGACGCTCGAGGTGGGCCGCATGTCCGGCACCGTCGATGCGGACGACGTCGCCCCTCGGCAGCGCGGCGACGAGCTGCTCGGCAATAGCGCAGAAATTGGTGTCGTGGGCGCCTGCTAGCACCAGCGTCGGTGTGTCGCAGGTCCCTAGCCGCTCGTGCAGCGGCGTCATCGAGCCGGTCCCCCCAGCCAACAGGCTGCGGGCCAGGCCGGCGGGGTTCGACGCCAGCCGCTGGGCTCGGGCGGCCTGCAGGTGGGTTTCGCCCAGCGCGGCCTGTCCCGCGAACAGCGGGGCGGCCATCCACTCGTCCACGAAGGCACCGAAGTCAGCGGTGATGCGTTGGGCGCAGTCTGCGTCGACTAGTGCCCGCCGACGTCGCTGTTGGGGATCGGCGATGCCGGCGGAGGCTCCGATCAGGCACAGGGACCGCAGCCGCTGCGGCTCCGTGCATCCCAGCGTGAGCGCCACCCGGCCGCCCATCGAGTAGCCGACGAGGTGGAAGGTGTCGCATCCGAGGGCGTCGGCGAGGGCTGTGACCTGCCCGGCCATGGCCTGCACCCGATAGAGGTCGGGGTCGTCGGGCACCTCCGAGCGTCCGTGCCCAATCAGGTCAGGACAGATGATCCGAGCAGCCAGCCCGGCGGCGAGGCGCTCGGTGAGCGGGGCCATGGCCTGTGCCGACCCCGTGAAGCCATGCAGCACGACGACCGGCACACCGTCGTCCGGGCCGGTCCTTTGCACGGCCAGTTCCACGCTCGCGGCATCCGCCTGCGGTCTCATCGCGTTTTCTGGCGCTGTTGACCAGAAAACGCGATGAGACCGCTCAGAGCCCATCGCGGTCCGGGCCGCGGGCCAGTGCTTGGCGGGCGGCCTGCTGGGCTGCCGCGGTCAGGGATCTGCGCTGGGCCACGTCGTCGTCTCTCGGCACTTCGACGACTAGGAGGTCGACACCCGGATTGCGGGCCGCGGCTGCGGTTCGCACCGCCTCGTCCAGATCGGCGGCATTGGCCATGCGTCGGGCCCGGATGCCGCCGAAGCCGTCGAGGCCGCAAAGGTCGAGGCCGTGGGGGGTGCGGAACAGTCGCTCGAAGTCGTCGGTGGGAACGCTGTCGGCTACCGGCAGCAGCGAGA
>JAKZWH010000224.1:0-6562 GCA_047515615.1 Acidimicrobiales bacterium
ATGTCGAAGGCGGGAATGGCCACCAACTCGGTGCCGTCGCCGTAAGGGCTGGTCACTGTCTTGAGATCCGGGTTGTAGGTCAGCATGTCGGATGCGAGCCCGGCCCGGGTCGGGTAGAAGGGCACCCGGTGGGCCGCGGCCAGCAGGCCCAGATAGAAGGCGCCCTCGTCGAACTCGCGGGCCTCCACCGAGCCGGTTTGGCGAGCGATCCGGAAGTGCGGCTCCAGCGGGATGGAGTCAAGCGACACGAAGCCGTAGGTGAGCTTGCGGACCCGGCCCGCGGCGCACAGCAAGCCCACGTCGGGTCCGCCGTAGCTCACGATGTGCAGATCCTGAAGCCCGCTGCGCAGAATGGCCCGCACCAGCGACATCGGCTTGCGGCGCGACCCCCAGCCGCCAATGCCGATCGTCATGCCGCTGCTGAGTTCGGCGACAACCTCGTCCTCGGTCATCCGTTTGTCCGGCACCACCCGACGGTACGTCTCTGAGGTCCGCAGCGCTACCCGGTGGCGAACTGGCAGCAGAATGCCCGCATACCGTGCAAGACGCTGCCAATTCCTTGGGGCGATAGCGTCGCACCGCCCGGCTTACGGAACCCTGGGAGCCCAGTGCACACCGATCCGCTCGACATGACCGGCCGAACCGTGATCGTGACCGGGGCCACCATGGGTCTCGGCAGGGTCATCGCCACGAGGTTTCTCGAGCACGGCGGCGATGTGGTCGTGTGCGCCCGGCGCGAGCCGGACGAGCCTGTGGCCGCGGCCGGACGGGACGCGGTCTTCGTGGCCGCCGACGTGCGCGACCCCGAGCAGGTCGCCGCGGTTGTGGACGAGGCCGTCACCCGCACCGGCCGCATCGACGTGCTGGTCAACAACGCCGGGGGCGCCCCGCCGGCGGAGACCGCCACCGTGTCGCCCCGGTTCAACGAGAAGGTGATCGCCCTCAACCTGCTGGCCCCGCTGACCTTCGCCCAGGCGGTGCACCCGGTGATGAGCGCCCAGGATTCCGGAGGCGTGATTATCAACATCTCATCGGTGTCGAGCATCCGCCCGACCCCCGCCGGGGCCGCCTACGGCGCGGCCAAGGCCGGGCTCGACAGCCTCACCCAGACCCTCGCCCACGAATGGGGACCGGCCATCCGGGTGCTCAGTGTCATGGTCGGGTTGCTGCGCACCGAACAGGCCCACCTGTACTACGGCGACGAGGCCGGGATCGAGGCCGTGGGCCGAACCCTCGCGCTCGGCCGGCTCGGGGATCCCGCGGAGATCGCCGACGTCGTGCTGTTCTGCGCCTCCCCGCTGGCGTCGTTCATGTCGGGGGCGTCGGTGCCGGTGCACGGCGGCGGCGAGGTGCCCTCCTACCTCCTCGCCACTACCGGCGAGGTGGCCCAATACCGGCCAGGGCCCAAGCCGTGAGGGTTCCGCGTTCCCGGTCTGCGAGCCGCTCCGCCGTCCTGTTGATGGCCACAGCCGCCCTGCTGCTCGGGGCCCACGCCAGCGCCGGGGCCCATGAGGGCGAGGACGAGCCGGTCCCGGCCGACACGGCCGACGATCTGAGGCCGGTGTACGAGGTGCCTCCTGGCGCCGACCGGATCATCGGCTCCCCCGAGGCCGGGCCCAAGCCCCAGCAGTCCGGCGATCGGGGCGGGAGCCTCCAGTTCGTCACCCTCGGCGCGGTGGCGGCGGCGGTCGGGTTCATCATGTGGCGAATCGCCCGCGCCACCCGCCGATCCTCGCACCATGGGTCGGTCGAGAACCACAGCTGACGATTTCAGACCCGGCGGCCCATGAGGCAGCGCGGGTAGGTGGTGCCGCCCGGCCTCTAAATCCCGATAACTCTGATCGGCTTTGTGTTGTATTGCGCCGGCAGGTGCGCTACCCTCCGGAATCCCGACTTTTCCTATCGGAATTATCGTATTCAGATGTCAAGTACCCCAGTCCCCTACCCAGTGAACCTGTGCCTCGCCAGCCAGCCCGTGCTGGTTGTCGGCGGCGGGCCGGTCGCCGCTCGCAAAGTGGAGGCGCTGCTGCGGGCCGGCGCCAGCGTGACCGTGGTCGCCCCGGCCGCAGCCGACCCCATCGCCGAGCAATCCGAGGTCACCTGGCAGCGACGGCGCTACCAGCCACCAGAGGCGGGCTCCTACCGGCTTGTCGTGACGGCCACGAACGACCCGGAGGTGAACGCCCAAGTGGCCCGGGATTGTGAGGCCGCCGACGTCTTCGTCAACTCAGCCGACGATCCGGCCAACTGCACCTTCACGCTGCCGTCGGTGGCCCGGCGCGGCGACCTGCAGGTCACGGTGTCCACCAACGGCCGCAGCCCCGCCCTGGCCCGCTGGCTCCGCCGCCGCATCGAGCGAGAGATCGACTCCGGTTATGCGGCCCTGCTGGACTTGCTGAGCGAGGCGAGGGCCGAGGCCCGGGCCTACTTCGGATCGTCCGAGGTGGCAGGCTGGGAAACCGCCCTGGACGACGGGTTGCTGGAACTCGTGAGGGTCGGGCGCACAGAAGAGGCCCGTTCCCGCCTGCGCCTGCACCTCGGCTTGGACAGGCCCGCAGCCGCCCCAGCGGAAGCGATGGCGTCGTGACGGTACATCTCGTGGGTGCAGGGCCCGGCGACCCGGAACTGCTCACCGTCCGCGCCGTGAACCTGCTGCGCCGGGCCGACGCGGTCGTCTACGACCGGCTGGTGGACCCCGCGGTGCTGGACCTTGCTCCGCCATGGGCGGAACTCATCTGCGTGGGCAAGACGCCCGGCGCGCCGAGCCCGTCCCAAGCCAGCATCAACGCCGTCCTGATCGACCGGGGGCGACGCTTTTCCTGCGTCGTAAGGCTCAAGGGCGGCGACCCGTTCGTGTTCGGGCGCGGCGGCGAGGAGGCCACTGCTCTCGGGTCCGTCGGCATCGACGTCGAGGTGGTCCCCGGCGTGACCTCTGCGGTGGCCGCGCCGGCCGCAGCGGGCATCCCCGTAACCATGAGAGGCGTCGCCAGCGGCTTCACCGTGGTGACCGCCCACCAGGATCCGTCGTCGGGCGGGTGGCTCGACTGGGACGCACTGGCCCGAGCAGGCACCACCCTGGTGATCCTGATGGGGGCCGCCCGGGCCGAACAGGTCGCCGACCGGCTGCGAGCCGGCGGGATGGAGGACGACACGCCCGTAGCGGTGATCAGTGCGGCCACAACCTCGACGCAGCGCATCGAACGCACCAACCTGGAGGGACTGCGCCAGCTTCGGGTGCGCAGCCCGGCCACCATCGTCGTGGGAGCGGTCGCGGCCGCCGACGTGCTCGCCCTGTCCGAACTCAGCGCTTCCGGCGCCCCGACACCAGACCTCTGCGGCGAAGATCTCGCCCAGCGCGGCGCCGTCCCCGACTTGAGCGCGCCCAGCGCCCTGACAGCCCAAGGAGCTCTACCATGACCCTGCTGGAGCCGCGCATCGCGCCGCCCGTACCCGCCGATCCGCCTCCTGCCAGCGGGTCCGTCGATCCCGCGATGCGGGCCGACGTCGACAAGTTCATCGAGATGCTCGAGCGCAACCGGGGCGGTGATCTCAGCGACGAGGTGTTCCGCGTCTTCCGGCTCAACAACGGCATCTACGGCCAGCGCCAGGGCGGCACCAACCAGATGGTGCGGGTGAAGGTGCCGTACGGCTCGATCAGACCCGAGCAGCTCGAGATGATCGGCTGGCTCGTCGACAACTACAGCCGGGGCTGGGGCCACATCACCACTCGTCAGAACATCCAGTTCCACTACGTCCAGCTCGAACGGATCCCCGAGGTGCTCGAGCATCTGGCGTCGGTGGGCCTCACCACCCGGGAGGCCTGCGGCGACACGGTCCGCAACGTCCAGGGCTGCCACCTGGCCGGCGCCTGCCCGCACGAGAAGCTCGACATCACGCCGTGGGCCGAGGCCACCTACCGGCACTTCGTGCGCAACCCGATCAGCCAGCGCCTGCCCCGCAAGTTCAAGATCAACTTCTCGGGCTGCGAGTCCGATTGCGGCCAGGCCATGTTCAACGACGTGGGCGTTATCGGCGCCGTGCGACAGGGCGCCGACGGCACGCCGGAGAGCGGCTTCCGGGTGTTCATCGCGGGCGGCCTCGGCACCACCCCGCACCCTGCGCTCGCCCTCGAGGACTTCACGTCCCGCGAGGACCTGCTGCCAACCATCGAGGCCTGCCTGAGGGTGTTCGACCAGGCCGGCAACCGGGACAACAAGCTGCGGGCCCGCATGAAGTGGCTGGTGGACACCCTCGGTTTCGAGGAAGTCCAGCGCCGGGTGTTCGCCCAGCGCAAGTTCTTGGTCGCGTCGACGTCATGGCCGGGCGGGATCCCGACCGAGGTGCAGGTCGACGGCGACGACCCGGCCGGCGCGGGCGACCCCGACACGATCACCACGATCGGTCAGGGCACGCCGGTCAGCATCGGCATCGGAACCGAATACGAGCGCTGGGACCGGGCCAACGTGGTGCGGGGCACGGCCGACGGGACCGTGTCGGTGTATGCGCAGGCCCCGCTGGGCGACATCACCGGCGATCAGTTCCGGGCCCTGGCCCACCTGCAGCGGGACCTGGGGGCGGACGTGCGATTGACCAACCGCCAGAACGCGGTGTTCCGGGGCCTCCACCCCGACGACCTGCTACTCGTGTACGACCGCCTGAGCGCCATGGGCATGGCTCGGCCCGGGGCTGAACTCGCACGAGACGTGGTGGCGTGCCCGGGCTCGGACACCTGCAACCTGGCCGTCACCCAGAGCCGCGGCCTTGGCGACGCCATCGGCCAGCTTCTTGAGGAAGAGGGTCTCGCCGACGTGGGCGGCGTGCGCATCAACATCTCGGGGTGCCCCAACTCCTGCGGCCAGCACCACGCCTCCGACATCGGCTTCTTCGGTGTGGAGCGCCGAGCCAACGGCCGCAGCGCGCCCGGCTACCAGATGCTGCTCGGCGGCTACATCGGCCAGGAGCAGATGCACTTCGGCGCCAAGGCCCTGCGCCTGCCCGCCCGCAACGCGCCCGAGGCCACCGTCCGGGTGATCCGCCGCTTCGTCTCGGAGCGACGGCCGTCGGAGACATTCCGAGACTGGCTGCAGCGGGCGGGCGGGCCCAAGGAGCTTGCCGCAGGGCTCAAGGACCTCGACGCGTTCCCGGACTACGCCGACGACCCGTCGTTCTATGTCGACTTCGACGAGACCGGCCCCTACGCAGCCGAGACTGGCGCCTCGGAGTGCGCCACCTGAGAGGCCCCGCGGCGGACAGGTGACGAGGCCTCGCGGTGAAGCATGTGGTTAGCTGAGTCAACCCCGCGAGCCGGCGCTGATCGCTACCGCCACGGGATGGTGGCAGGCGACGTAGTGGTCCACGTCGCCGATCTGCTCGGAGGTCGGCTCGACTTCGCGGCATAATTCGGTGGCCCGCGGGCAGCGGGTGTGGAACCGGCAGCCGCTCGGAGGCGCCGTCGCTGACGGCAGCTCGTCGCCGATGTCGCCCTCGCTTACGTCCACCGTGGGGGCCGGCTCGGGAATGGAGGCCAGCAGCGCCCGGGTGTAGGGATGGGCGGGACGGGAGTAGATCTCCTGGGTGCTGCCGATCTCGCACACCTTGCCCAGATACATGACCACGATCCGGTCGCTGATGTTCTTCACCACTGACAGGTCATGCGAGATGAACAGCACGGTCAGGCCGTAGCGGTGCTTCATGTCTTGGAGCAGGTTCAGTATCTGGGCCTGAATGGACACGTCGAGAGCGGACACCGGCTCGTCGCAGATGAGCACCTTGGGATCGAGGGCCAGCGCCCGGGCGATACCGATGCGTTGGCACTGGCCGCCGGAGAACTCGTGCGGGCGCCGATCGCCGAAACGGGCCTCCACGCCGACGGCATCCATCAGCTCGTCTATGCGATCACGGCTCCATGATCCGATCTCGTCGCCCCACACGGCCAGGCCCTCGCCGATCACGTCGCGCACCCGGCGGCGCGGATTGAGCGACGAGATCGGGTCCTGGAAGATCATCTGCAGGTTGGGACGGACCTTGCGGAGGTCCTCCCCGCTGAGTTTGGCCAGGTCCTGGTCCTCGTAGAGCACCTCGCCTGCGGTGATGTCGACCAGGCGGACGATCGCCCGGGCCACCGTCGACTTGCCGCACCCGGACTCCCCCACGATGCCGAGGGTCTCTCCCTTCACGACGTCGAAGGTCACCTTCGACACGGCGTGCACAACGCGCTTGCGGCCCGCAGGGAACTGCACGACGAGGTCCTTGACGCACAGCAGCACGTCGTCGCGGTCGCGCAGTTGGGCCTGCCCGGTCCCGGCCATCAGCTGCTCCCTCCCAGGCCCTCGGCCATGGACAGGCCCGGCCGCAGTGGTGCCTGCTGCCTTGTTGGCGGCCAGAGCGGCCCTGCCGCGCTCGGTGGCGGTCGGATGGAGGCAGGCAAAGCGGTGCAAGCCGACCAGCCCGCTCAGCTCCGGCACGCTGTCGAGGCAGTCGGCCTGGGCGTAGATGCACCGGGGAGCGAAGGCGCACGCGTCGGGTGGATTGACGAGTTCGGGCGGGCGGCCCGGAATGGGAT
>JAKZWH010000225.1:0-2902 GCA_047515615.1 Acidimicrobiales bacterium
GACGGCACCGGCGAGGTGGCCCTGCCCACCGACGCCTTCTCCATCGCCTACCGGAGGCTCTGGAAGTCCCTCTGCTCGACACAGTCGTAGCTGCCCTTGCGCGGCCCTTGGTCTGCGCTCAGGAGATCACCGTGGTGTAGCGGTTGGTCGCGACCACTGCGGGCACGCCGTCGGATCCGCGCCCGGCCGTGAGGGTCAGCTCCACTGTCAGCGGACCGGGCGGCGTGCCCAGACGTACCGGCGCGTCGATGCGGCCCACCAGCACGCAGTCGTCTGCGGCGGCCGTGCCGGCCCAGCGCTGGTCGCTGATCACCCCGCCGTCGGGTCCGAGAGCCCGGGCCCGCACCTGAATCCCGTCCACATCGGCCCTGGTGTCGTTGATCACGTGCACGGCCAGGTTGAGACGGTCCCCGCCGCGCACCGACGCGGGCAGCGGATCCGCCACCGCGATCAGTGGCCTGCAGGCGTCCACCAGGGCCTGCCAGCCCGGCTTGGGACGGCGCAGGCCGTCCAGCAGCCCGAATCCGCCCGGCTCAGCCGAGCCCCCGGCACCGGGACCGCCTGCAGGCCCGGCCCGCCCGGTGGCGCTGCGAGCCCCGCCGGCACCGCTTCCCACGTCGGCCAGGGCGTGCAGCAGGAACCCGCCCGTGGGTCGGTACTTCAAGCGGCGCAGGATCTCGATGGTGGTCTTGACGACCTCGGGCTGGTCCGCTCTCACCGGCGTGCCGAAGGCCGAGACGAACTGGCCCATTGTTGGCATCAGGGCCAGCGTCGGGGCCAGATCGGCGGCTCGCCCGCCGTGAAGGCCGAACCACAGTTGGCTGGTGGTGCCCTCCAGCGACGGGAAGTGCGGCGGCACGTCGGTGTGATGCACCACCGGACGCGAGCCGTCGCAGCGCGACAGCACCCGGCCCAACCGCCGATCCAGCACATCACGGTTCCAGGACGGCCCGAGCCGGCTCACTGCGGGCGGCGTGGCTGAGGGGCGCTTGGCGCGGGGGAACGGCTCGTCGTGGGCGCACCACACCGCCACCGACGGATGATGCCCCAGCAGGTCCACCGCCTCGCGGGCCTGCCGGCGGGCCTCGCCCACCACGCTGCGGCTCATCACCCCTCGAAGCGGCAGGTCCTGCCAGATCAGCATGCCCAGCTCGTCGGCGGTGTCGTAGAGCTCGGGACGGGCGATGTGCGCCAGCGGCCGGATCATGTCGAGACCGGCCTTGCGAGCGGCCCTCACGTCGTTGGCCACCTCCGACGGTGACGCCGCCCCCAGCAGCCGCTGGGTGGGCAGGAGGTTGGCGCCCTTGACGAACAGGCGCTCGCCGTTGACGTGCAGCACCCAGCGGCGCATCTCCACCGAGCGGAACCCGATCCGGAAGAGCCTCCGGTCGTGGACATCGTCACCGACCATGGCCTCCATGGCGAGGTCGCACAACCGCTGCTCGCCCAGCGCGTGGGGCCACCACAGCGGGGGATCAGCCACATCCACATGCCACTCGACCCGGTTCTCGCCGTCGGCTGCGTGGTGGTCGTGGGTGTGCTCGGTGCCGGACACTCTCGTGCGCAGCTGCACGGCACCCCCGCCGGGGACGTCGAGCACTGCTCGCAGTTCCAGCCGTGCCGAGGTCCGCCCGTCGCCTCGGCCCCGGCCTCTGTGGTTGGGGGTGCTGACCTCGGCGCACACCGCCCGAGCGTGACGGATCGCCACCGACCCGCTGGAGCGCAGGCGCACCGGGCGCCACACCCCGCCCACGATCAGGTCGTCGACCCCGCACAGCTCCGGATCCTGGAGGGCGCCCGTGAGCAGGGTGCGGTTGTCGGGGTCGCCGAAGCGGCGGCAGGTTGCGTCGACGGCCAGCAGATGGTCGGACCGAGCCGCCAGCTGCTCGGTGACCTCCAACTCGTGGGGCACGAAGTACCCGTCGGTATTGCCCAGGTAGGAGCCGTCGAGCCAGATGTCGCCCTGCTGCGCCAGCCCCTCGATTCTCAGCCACCAGCGCCGGCCGCGGCCATCAGCAGCCCCGGAGGCACCGGCCGGCTCCTGTGGCCCCTCGAAGCGATGCCGGTACAGCACCGACTCCTCGCCGGCGAGGTCCGCGTCCCCGCTTCCGGGCGGGGCCTGAGCCCAATGGCTGGGCACCCGCATGGCGGCCCAGCCCGAGTCGTCGTAGTCGAACTCGTGGAACGTGCGCCGCCGTCTCTCGGTGGCCGCGGCGACCCGCCACGTACCGCCCAGGTCCATCCGGTCACCGTACCCGGCGGTGCCGTTCTTGGTCGGGGTCGAAGACTGCTGCGCGCCCTCGGTGGGGGAGTTGTTGGTGGGGGTCGACGTCGCTGGGGTCTCTCGGCGCCCCCGTTCTTGGTCGGGGCCGGGCGCCGCTAAGGTTCCGGCGATGTCTGGGTCCCGACCGACCACCCTCGGCGAACTGCGGGCCTCCGGCTGGACTTCAGTGCCGGTTCGCCAGGAGCTGCGCCGCAACACGGTGGCCCGGATCCGCTCTGGGGAGCCCATGTTCGACGACGTGCTCGGCTTCCACAACACGGTGATCCCCCAGGTCGAGAACGCCCTGCTGGCCGGCCACGACATGATCATGCTGGGGGAGCGGGGCCAGGCCAAGACCCGCATGATCCGCGGCCTCGTAGGCCTGCTCGACGAGTGGCTGCCGGTGGTGGCCGGCTCCGAGATCAACGACGACCCCTACGCCCCCGTCTCCGCCCACGCTCGAGCCTTGGTGGCCGAGCACGGCGACGGCACCCCGATCGCCTGGATCCACCGCGGCGACCGCTACGGCGAGAAGCTGGCCACGCCCGACACCTCCATCGCCGACCTGATCGGCGAGGTCGACCCCATCAAGGTGGCCGAGGGCCGCTACCTCTCCGACGAGCTCACCCTGCACTACGG
>JAKZWH010000226.1:0-4413 GCA_047515615.1 Acidimicrobiales bacterium
TGAGGTTGAACGGCAGGAAGGTGCGGGCGACCTTGTCAAGCCACAGCCGGTCGCCGTCGTCGAAGAAGGTGGCTGGGTCGGGCGCGGTGGTTGGCGTGGCCGCCGTAACCAGGACGTCTACTCGCTCGAACACTGAGTCGAAGTCGCCCTGCACCAGGCTGCGGGCCCGCAGCGCCTTCAGGTAGTCGAAGGCGCTGGCTCGGGCTCCGGCCGCGAGCCGGCAGGCTGCGGACGGCGTGAACTCACCGATGCGGTGCATGTTGGCGTCGTGGTGGGCGGCGAACTCCACCACCGTGATCACCCAGGCGATGGTCCCGGCCAGCTCGGCGTGGGGGAACGGGACCAGCTCGACCGCGCAGCCGAGCTGCTTGAGCCGGTCCAGCGCAACGGACACGGCCGCGGCCACGCCGGGCGAGCAGTCCTCGGCGAGCCATCCGTCGACTACACCCACCCGTGTGCCCTGGATCGACTCGGCTAGCCGGCCGTAGTTGGGCACGGGTCGATCCGAGGCATACGGATCGGCGTCGCATCCGCCCGCGATCACGCCCAGCACCAACCCCAGATCCGCGACGGTGCGGGCCATGGGGCCCACATGGTCCAGCGTCCAGGACACGCCGAAGACGCCGTCGCGGGGCACTAGTCCGAACGTCGGCTTGATCCCGCTCACGCCGCAGTACGACGCTGGGACCCGGATGGATCCGCCGGTGTCGCTGCCGAGCGCCACCGGGAAGAGCCCGGCCGCCAGGCCCGCGGCCGACCCCGACGAGCTTCCCCCGGCCCAGCGGCCCGGCGCGCTGGGATTGCGGACGCCGTCGCCGGACTCGTCCCCGAAGGCGAACTCCGGGGTGGTGGTCTTGGCCAGGATCACCGCGCCGGCCTCTCGCAGCCGGGCCACGACAGTGGCGTCGGCGGACGGGACACGGCCGGCGAACAGCGGCGATCCCGCGGCCGTGCACAATCCCGCCGTGTCGATGATGTCCTTCACGCCGACGGGAACGCCCTCCAGGGCGCGGGCCGTGCCGTCTCGCCACCGCTTAGCCGAGCGCGCCGCCTGCTCCCGGGCGGAGGCGTCGTCGCGGGTCACGATCGCACCGACAGCCCCGTCGGTCTCATCGATGCGGGCCAGGCAGGCGTCCACTGCGTCGACCGGGTCGAAGGCGCCGGTCCCGTAGCCCATCAGTAAGGCCGAGGCGCTGAGGTCAGCCAGGTTGTCGCCGGCCCGCGCTGGCACGCTCCCCGGCGAGGGACCCTCGCCGGCGCCGGATACAGCCCCGACCTTCGGTGGCCCGGCGTCCGAGATCCAGCGGTCGCCGGCCGCGGGCCCGACAGTTTCGGGAAACGGCTCGCTCAGCGATCGCAGCGCGGCGAGCTTCTCGCCTAGTGTGGCCTGGGCCGCCTCCGCCGCCGCCAGCAGCTCGTCGGGGATCTCCAAGCCGCCGGCGGTAAGGGCCCAGGCGTCGCTCACGACCGAACCGTAGCCGTCAGCCCGAACGCCCCACCAACGGGCGCCTATGGCGTTAGTTCAGCGCCAACGGCGCTAATTCAGTGCTACCGTTGCGCCATGGCAACAATCCAAATCAAGCAGGTTCCCGAGGACGCCCACCGCAAGCTCCGAATCCGGGCCGCCGCCGTGGGCCAGTCGCTGCAGCAGTACATGCTCGAAGCGGTCTGCCGGCAGGCAGACCTCGCGAGTGTGGAGGAACTGCTGGCTCGCAAGCGGGCGCAGGCGCTCGCTCACGGAGAGTACGACCTGGACCCGGACATGATCGTGGAGCTCATCCGCGCCGACCGCGAGTCCCGTTGATCGTCGCCGACGCCAGTGTGGTCGTCGAGGCCGTCGGCGGAACGGGCCGGCGCAGCCTGGCGACGGTTCGCAGGATCGGCCAGGAAGGGGCGGTCGCTCCGCACCTGCTCGACCTCGAAGTGGCGTCGGTGCTGAGGTCGATGCTGCTGCGCCGCGAGATTCCCGAGCCGGTCGCCCGCGGCGCGCTGCGGGAGCTGGCCGCACTGCCGATCATGCGCGTGGCGCACGGGCCACTGCTGCAGCGGTGCTGGGAGCTTCGGGACAACGTCACCGTCTACGACGCCGCGTATGTTGCGCTGGCAGAGACGACGGGCGCCACGCTGCTGACTTCCGACCGGCGCCTAGCTGGCGCGCCCGGCATCCGCTGTGATGTGGAGTTGCTGCACTGAGGGGCCACGCGGACTTTGGGCCGAGTGGGGCCGTTAGCATCGGCTACGAAGCCTGGCGCAGCGAGGTGAGGGCGATGGCTCGTATCGACTTGGTGCATCCGAACAACATCGACGGGCCCTGGTTCGTGGACACGCGCTGCATCCGCTGCGACGCGGCCCGTCACTGGGCGCCCGGGCTCATCGAGATGGACGACCGCGGGCTGTCCTTCGTGGCCCGCCAGCCCGAGAGCCCCGAGGAGGGTGCCGCGCTGTGGCGGGCCGCGGTCGCCTGCCCGACGCAGTCCATCGGCACCGTCGAGGCCCGCCGGCCGCCCCGCCCGGCGTTCCCTTTCGAACTCACGCCCGGCGTCTACGCTCTCGGCCACAACGCCCGGTCCTCATTCGGCGCCCACTCGTATCTGGTGCCCCGGCCCGACGGGAACCTGATGACCGACTCGCCGAGGTTCACCCGCGCACTCTCCGAGCTCATCGACGACCTAGGCGGGGTGAGCCACGTGCTGTTGAGCCACCGCGACGATGTCGCCGACGCCGACCGCTGGGCCGACCGCTACGGCGCCGACGTGTGGATCCACGCAGCCGATCTTGACGCCGCGCCCTACGCCACCGTCGTCCTCGAAGGCGCAGAGGCAGCCGAGGTCGCACCCGGCGCGACGGCCGTACCCGTTCCCGGCCACACCGAGGGATCGGTCGCGTTCCACATCGACGGCCGGTGGCTGTTCACCGGCGACACCCTGCACTGGAACCATCGGCGGGGCGAGCTCGACGTGTTCCCGGACCAGACCTTCCACTCGTGGGAGGCGCTGGCCGGCTCGCTCGACCGCCTGGCCGAGCTGCAAGTGGAGTGGGTGTTCCCCGGTCACGGCAACTGGCACAACGTCGGCGCTGCCATCTACGCCCTGCAGATGGGCCCGCTCGGACCGGCGATGCGCGACATTGGCCGGGCCCGATGGTCCGCTCGCCCGCACACGGCCTACGACTGGTACTAGGCCGTCGCACGGAGCGCTCCTCCGGCCAGGCGTCAGTGTCTCGGCTGCTTAGACTGAGTTCGGGTTGCGGGGATAGGGTCGCGATGTGATCGCGGACTTGCAGGCTGAGCCGACCGTGGAGCGTTTGCAGCGCAGGGTGGCCGAGACCACCGGGCTGGTGCACGCCCCTCTCGACAGCCCGATGCTGCAGCCCTACGAGGTGTTCGACCAGGAGCTGTTCGACCTGGAGATGGTGCGGGTGTTCGGGCGGTCCTGGGTGTGGCTGGGCGACACCGAGGACCTGGCCGAGCCCGGCGACTACATCACCGGCGCCATCGGCTACCAGCAGGTGATGGTGATCCGCCAGCAGGACGGCTCGGTTCAGGGCTTCCTCAACAACTGCCGCCACCGGGCCTCGGGACTGCTGTTCGAGCCGGCCGGCAACTGCGGCAAGACCATGACCTGCCCCTACCACAACTGGGCCTACGCCATCGACGGGCGCCTGATCGGCATCCCCGACCGCAAGCGCATGTACCCCGACGGCGTGCCGACCGAGGACTACGGCCTGGTGCCGATCCGCATCGAGGTGGCCTGGGACAAGCTCGTGTTCGGCTGCCTGTCCCGCAAGGCACCCTCGTTCCGTGAGTGGATCGCCCCGCTGGCGGAGCGCTACGACCTCTACCGGTTCGACAAGTTCACCCGCTACTACCGGGAACTCGATCAGGTCTACCCCATCAACTGGAAAGCCTTCGCGGAGAACTCCAACGACGACTACCACGTCCGCTTCGTCCACCGGCGGCTCAACCAGATCCGCAAGCAGATGGACACGATCGTGCGCTTCGAGGGCCGCACCTGCAGCGGCTTCAAGCCCCACGCCGACGACGACACTTCAGGAGGCCGCGACGACCTCACTCCTGAGCAGCTCCGCGGCCACTACGCCGACTTCATCTACCCCAACCTCACGCCTCTGCCCTATCCGACGCAGCTGCTCCTGGTGCGGGCCGACCCCATCGCGCCGGACCGCACCCGGCTGTTCAGTCGCATCTACGGGGTCGACAAGTCGATAGAGGAGCAGGACTTCGAGTTGGACCGACTGGCCGTCACCAACCGTGAAGACACCGACATGGTGACCGTGCTGATGAACAACCTGCGGTCGCCGTTCTGCCGGGTGGGTCCGGCCTCCACCTGGGAGGGCCGGGCCGCGCATGTGATGAAGGTGGTGCGCGCCGACGTGGCGACGCCCCTGGCCTCCGAC
>JAKZWH010000227.1:0-2814 GCA_047515615.1 Acidimicrobiales bacterium
ACCACCACCGCCATCTCTATGCCCTTGTCGTGACCCTGCTTGCCTTGGAACTCGATTTGCTTGCCAGCCATTGTCGGTCCTCCGTTCAGCTGTACTGGTCGGCGAGCCGATCGGCCGCCTCGTTGAGCACCTTGTCCTCGCGCACGGTCACCAGCACCGCCATCGTCACCGAGAGCACGATGGCGAGAAGGCTGATGACAACCGAGGCGGTGTTGCCGCCCGGACCCCACGTGAAGTAGCCAGTCGTGCCGTCAGCGGCTTCAAGGGCCGCCGCCCAACTGTCATAGGGGAATGTGTTCATTCGGTTCTCCTTTAGTTCTGAGAATTGTCAGTGGTTGTGTCGGTAGTGCCGTGTCGCCTCAGCTGGGCCCGCCTCCGCTGCCCCCAGTACCCGGCGGCGGCAACCACCAGGTACATGAGGACAATTGCGGCGGCGAACTGGAGCCATGAGGCGGACACCCGGCTACCGGTTGGCGGCGTAGGCCGCTCTCAGCGTCGCGTCGGCGGCTTCCTCAGAGCCGTCGGCGTGGATGATGGGCTCGTCGGCCCGTCCGAACTCCGGGTAGAAGTCCGTCTGGTACTCGGCCATGTCGAGGCCCTCGATCTCCACCGCGGGCGGCACTCGCAGCAGGTTGAGCCTCTTGAGGATCCAGGAGCCGACGTAGCCGGTGAGGAACGCCAGCGGGAACAGGGCGGTGACGCCGACGAACTGTCCGAGGATGGATGTCTCGACCAGGTTGACGCCTGTCGGGAAGCCGGCGGCGAAGATGCCGACGAGCATCACGCCCCACATGCCCATCACGCCGTGGACGGCGACCGCGCCGACCGCGTCGTCGATGCGGGCCTTCCGCTCGAGCCAGTTGGCAACATGGTAGGCGAGCCCTGCTGAGAAGAAGGCGAGGAGCAGCACCAGCGATGGGCTGTAGATGTCGGCTCCAGCCGAGACCGCCACCACGCCGGCCAGCCCGCCGGACACGGTCCAGAACGGGTCGCCCTTGGCGAAGATGTAGCCGCCGGCGAAGCCGCCCGCGAAGCCCATCGTGATGCTGAAGGTGATGGCCGACAGTGTGGCCGGGTTGAGGTAGATGTTGCCCCAGCCGGGCGTGGTGTCGGCCGTGATGGCCAGGCAGGCGGCGTAGAACGCGTAGAAGGCCGTGAAGATGATCATCAGCCCCATCAGCGTGAGGTGGAGGTTGTGGGGCTTGAAAGACCGCGCTCTCCCGTCGCTGTCGAACCGTCCCATCCGCGGACCCAGGTTGAACAGCACGCCGAGGGCGAAGATGCCGGCGATGCCGTGCACCACGCCGGAGGCGGCGAAGTCGTGGTAGCCGAAGTGGGTCGTCAGCCAGCCGCCGTAGCTCCAGCCCCAGGCCGCGGCGACCACCCAGACCAGACCGCCCATGAGGGCCGTCAGCCACAGGTAGGCCGAGATGCGGATGCGCTCGATAACCGAGCCCGACATGATCGATCCCGTCGTCCAGGAGAACAACACGAAGGCGGCCCAGAACACGCCGCTGATGTTGTCTCCGAGGTTCGGTCCCATCGAGCCGTCCCACGGCACGCCGTAGCCGTCGCCGCAGAAGTAGGCGCCCGCGCCGGCCTTGCCGCCGCCTGTGCCGTCGATGGTGAACTTCAGGCCTTCCTCCATGCAGAAGTACACCCACCAGCCGAGGTAGTAGAACGTCGGCGTCACCACGGCAATTGTCATGATGTTCTTCATCGCCGTCGACATGACGTTCTTGCGGCGGCTGACGCCGGCTTCGTAGGTCATGAATCCCACGTGCAGCAGCCACATGATGGCGACGGTGAAGAAGTAGTAAGCCTCGGTGAACACTACTGAAGTGTCCATTGACTCACCCCCAATTCTTCTCTATCCGTTCCGACCATTCGGCCGGACGCGGGGCACGCTAGCACACGTCGAGGCCCCCGGACCGGTCGGGCCCGTGCAGGCCCGGGGGCATACGGCGGTGGGAATGCGTTGGGGGAGGTTGCCGGTCAGTCAGCCGCCGTCGGGCTCGCTGATGTCAACGTTGAGCACTTTTCCAGTGCTGGCGTCCACCCTGACGGCCGCGTGGCGAAGGAATTCGTTGCGCCCTGCGTCGGGGTCGGGATCCTCGACGGTGAAAACCACCACCCATACCGAGGACGTGGGGATTCCCTGGCGCAAGATCCGGGCCTCTGTGCGCTCGGGCACGAAGGCGTTGTCGGACTGCTCGAGCGCGGCTAGGGCAGTGGCTATGGCCTCCTCCTCTTCGATCTTCACGCCGGAGCAGGAGCGAGTGGCGAACACGATGATCAGCACCACCCCGACCACGAGAAAAAGCTTTGTGCGCCCGGGCAGCGCCTTGAGTCGGTTGAACGGGTTGCGGGACTCGGGTTCTGGCATCGTGACGTCCTGTGCTGGTCGGATGCTGGGCGGCGGTCAGGCTCTTCGTTTCGGGCGCACGAAGAAGCGCAGGATGATGTAGCCCAACACGTGGGTGATAGCCACGAAGGACATCCACCACAGCATGACCTTGAGCCGATAGCCGCGCTCGCGGCACTCCCAGAAGGTGAGCCCCAGCGCGGCGGCCAGCAGAACCCAGAGCACGATGCTCTGGGTGGGGTCGCTCTCCCCGGCGTAACCGGCGAGGATCAGCAGGCCCACGGTGCCGTCCTTCTGTTGCCGCCCGGGATCAGCAGCGGGCCCATCGCGTCATCCTCCCGCCCCGGTTCGCGGCTCGGTGGCCGGGTAGACCTTGATGGAGATGAACCGTATCGGCAACTCGACTAGCTCGACGGGACCGTGGGCCACCTCGCCGTGGATCTGCATGG
>JAKZWH010000228.1:0-3345 GCA_047515615.1 Acidimicrobiales bacterium
GTTCACTAGCGACGGCGGCTTGTCCACGCCGGGGCGCACCGAGAAGCACAGTCCGTGGGCCTGCCGGGGCCCGTGGTAGGGATCCTGGCCCAGGATCAGAACCTTCACCGCGGCGTGCGGGGTCAGGTGCAGGGCCGCGAACACCTCGTCATGGGGTGGAAACACTTGGTGTCGGGCCCGCTCGGCCCGAACGAAGCCCTGTAAGTCACGCCAGTAGGGCTTGTCGAACTCGCCCCGCAGCATCGGGTTCCAGTCGGTCTTGGGCGCCATCGGCGCCACAGTAGGTTCCAGACGGGCCGGGTGCGCGTGATCCCGGGAGGCGATCAGGCGGGGCGGGTGCCCACGATGCTGGCCCGCTCCATGATCCGCACGTCCGGGTAGTAGTCGCTGGTCGCGTAGTGCTGCACCGAGCGGTTGTCCCAGAACACGACAGTGTCGGGCTCCCATCGGACCCGGAACTGGTACTCGACCACGCTGGCCTGGCCGGCCAGGTGCCTGATCAGCTCGATCCCCTCGTCCTCGTCCATCCCGTCGATGTGCGACGTGAAGTAGCAGTTGACGAAGATGAGCTTGCGGCCCGTCTCCAGATGCGTGCAAACCACCGGGTGGCGGGCCTGGGGGTACCGGGCCCGGAACTCCTCCTGCTTGCCCTCGGGCACCTGGTGCTCGAAGGCGAGCATGAAGTCGTGCACTGCGAACATTTCCTCGATCCGCTCCTTCACCGCGTCGTCGAGGCCGTCGTAGGCCGCGCCCATGTCGCTGAACAGGGTGTCGCCGCCGGTGGCCGGGACCTGGATGGCGTGCAGGATCGCCCCCATCGAGGGCACCTCCCGCCAGGTCACGTCGTGGTGCCAGCCGTTCTCGAAGCCGCCGGTGTCGACCCCCTTCTCGAAGCGCACGAGCTCGGGATGCTCGGAGTTGCCGGTGATGAACGGGTGGATCTCCAGCTCGCCGAAGCGGCGGGCGAAGGCAACGTGCTGAGCCGGAGTGATCGGCTGGTCGCGGAACACCAGCACCTTGTAGTCGAGTAGCGCCTGGCGGATCTCGGCGACCACCCCGTCGTCGAGGTCGGAGCCCAGGTCGACGCCGCCCACCTCGGCGCCGAGGGTGGCCCCCTGGGGGGTCACCTCGATGTGCCGGAAGGAGGGGCGGGCCAGCCGGGCCCGCTCGTCGGCCAGATGGAGCCACGGGCCGAGATCGAGTCCGTACCGGTCGATGCGGACCCTCCCGGGGGTGACCCGCGACGCCGGGTCGGAGGTACCGGCCTGGTCGGCGCCTGCTCGGGGACCGTTCGAGCCGCTCACTGCGGCGTCGGCGGAAGCGGCGCCGGGGCCGCCGCTCGCTGAGGCCAGGGTGGTGGCGGATGACACGGGAGGAATATACCGTTGGGTCATGGTGAACGCCGTCGAGGTGGAGGACCTCACCGTAAGGTTCGATCATGTGACCGCCCTCGACGGGGTGAGCCACACGTTCGAGCCGGGCACGTCCACCGCGGTCATGGGCATCAACGGGTCGGGCAAGACGACCATGCTGGAGTGCCTGGCCGGACTGCAGAAGCCCACCTCGGGTCGCGTCGGCGGGATGTCCGAGAACCTGGCCTACGTTTGCCAGCACCTTCCCGCCTGCTGGATGCCGATCACCGCGGGCGAGGTGATGGCCATGGGCCGCTACCGCAAGCGCGGGCTGCTAGGGCGGCTGCGGGCCTCTGACCGGGCCGCCATGCGCGCCGCGGGCGAGCAACTCGACGTGAACCGGTTCTCCGATCGCAGCTTCGGCGACCTCAGCGGGGGCCAGCAGCAGCGGGTGAGGATCGCTCAGGTGCTGGCCGGCGAGCCCGACGTCATCATGCTCGACGAGCCCGTCACCGGCCTGGACATCCCCAGCCAGGAGCGGATCCTGAACGTGATCGAGGAGTACTCGTCGAGGGGCGCCATCGTGATCATCACCACCCACCATCTCGATGAGGCCCGGCACTGCGACTCGGTGATGCTGATGGCCAACCGGCTCGTGGCCGCGGGGACCCCCGACGAGATGCTCACCGAGGCCAGGCTGCGGGAGGCGTTCGGGGACCGGGTGCTCGGCGACCACGCCGACCACGACCACGGCCAGGACATGATCGTGCTCGACGACCACGGCCATCACGGCCACGGGCACAGTCACGACCAGCACGGCCACAGTCAGGGCCACAGTCACGGCCATAGCCAAGACCACGGCCATGACCACGGCCAGGACCACGGCCATCACGGCCACGGACCCCACGCCCACTAGCCCCGCCGGCACTGCCGGCGGGGCTATTTCGCCTGATTCGGGGCGGAGCCCCAGGCGATCGGCGTCGCTTCTGGCCGCGATCGAGACCGTGAGCTCGTCTCGCTGCGACCTGGCCGTCATCGGAGCCGGGCCGGCCGGGGCGGCCACCGCGGTGCGAGCCGCCCGGGGCGGGGCCCGGGTGACGGTGTTCGAAAAGGCCTCGCCCGGGCGCGACAAGGTGTGCGGCGACGGCTTGACTCCCAGGGCCGTGGCCGCTCTCGGCGAGCTGGGCATCGGACTCGACGGCGCCCACCGCATCGACGGGTTGCGCATGATCGCGGGCAGCACCCGGCGCGAGCTGCTGTGGCCCGCCAACAACCGGTTCGGAGCCCACGGGGCGGTGTGGCCCCGCCGGGCGCTGGACAAGCACCTCGTCGACGCGGCCGAGGCGGCCGGCGCGGAGATCGTGTGGGACACCGAGGTGATGCCCTTGCTCGGTGACGACAACACCGTCATCGGGGTGGAGGCTGCTGCGGGCGGCCGGCGCTGGCTGGCCGACCTAGTGGTGTTGGCCACCGGTGCGCCAGGCGCGGCGGCCCGAATGCTCGGCGCCGAGCGGGTAGCGGAGGAGCCCTTCGGTCTCGCCATCCGGACCTACGCGCCGAGCCCCCGCCACGGCGACCGGCACCTGGAGGCCTGCCTCACGCTGCGGGGAGCCGAGGGCGGATGGGTTCCCGGCTACGGGTGGATGTTCCCGGCCGGCGACGGCACCGTGAACATCGGCGCGGGCGCCATGTCCACCATGAAGGGCTTCCGAAGGCTCAACCTCAACCGACTGTTGAACGACTACCGCGAACAGGTGGCCGACGAGTGGGAGCTGGGCGACTACCTGGAACGCCCCCGGGCCTGGAGGCTGCCCATGAGCGCGGTCCGCCGCCACGGGCCCGCGTGGGCGGCGGTGGGGGACGCGGCCGGACTGATCAATCCCATGAACGGCGAGGGCATCGACTACGGCCTGGAGTCGGGGATGCTCCTGGCCGATCTCTTCCTCGAAGACCCCTCCGCCGCGCCCGCCGCCTACGACCGGATCATCGGCGA
>JAKZWH010000229.1:0-2940 GCA_047515615.1 Acidimicrobiales bacterium
GCTCGTGCCTGCCAACTCCACACCCCCGACTCCGGGAGCTCCCAGCGGCACTGGTCATAGGAGTCCTCGCTGACCGTCGCCGTCTCCAGCGGGCACCGCGCATTCACGTCGCCGTTGTGGTGGCGCTGGATTGCCTGAGCCCGCTGGCCGGGGCTCAGGTTGTCCCAGCGACCCAGGTACACGTCGAACCGGCTGTCATTCTCCAGCGCCCGGCGATGGCTGGAACGCCACGGCAGCATCTGCGACACCTGTGTCTCCACGTGGGCGGCCACCCACAAGCAGCCGTCGTCTTGGTTCACCGTCTCCCACCGCGCACCGGGATCCGCCACCGGCCACACCGGCGACTGCGACACCACCAGGAACTCCGCTCCGCCGGGCACATCGAGGTGCGGCGGCCAGGGCCCGCCCGGCTCGCCCTGCGGTTCGATGCCCACCAGCGTCTCCCAGCGCAGTTGCGCCGCGAACGCGGTGCGATCGTTGTTGGTCAGCGCCAGGCCCGTCGTGCACACCTCGTTGTTCTGGTCCGGCGCACACACGCCGGTGACAACCGTCGAATGGCCCGATCCGGCGATGGCGCCGTAGGTGCCCGACGCGGTGCAGCCCGGGTCCGGATGGGGATGGCAGCCGCCGCCCGGGGTGTGACGGTGCTCACCAGTCGCACAAGGCCCCGGCGCGCCTCCGCCCACGGTTGGGCTCCCGCCGCCGGACCCCGTGTAGTCCTCGATGCGGTCCAACAACGCCGCCAGCGCGGCGTTGGAGAGAGTGGAGTCAGGGTCGGCGTCACCGTAGGGGTTGTGGGTGGGGTCACCGTCGTGGCCCCACACGATCCCGAGGTCGCCGAGCTCGTCGGCCGCATCCCCGCCGTCTTCGGGGTTGTAGGGGATTCCCAGTCCCGCCGCTATCGCGTTGAACATCTCTCCGCGGTCCGTTTCGTGACCAGCGTCCTGGAGTGCGAGGAGCGCAGCCTGCTCGTCGAAGTTCGCGTTCGCGTTGCCAAAATCCTCGATGATCAGCAATAGGTCCTGGGTGTCGACGTCATCGTGGGGGTTGAAACCTTCGGGCAGGTAGCCGTCGTCGATGCCTGCGGTTATCTCTTGGCAGGCCCATGTCGTGGTCGGGTCGCACTCCCCGCTGTAGGCCGGGAGCGTGGTGGTCGGGGCGGGTGTGTTGGGGCGCGTCGTTGTCGTGGCCGTCGTTGTCGTGGCTGTTGTTGTTGGGGCCGGCGGCAGTGTGGTTGTGGCGACGGTCGGGGGCTGAAAGAGCTGCTCGGGCGTGTCGGGGTCGGGCGGGATTCCGGAGTTGCCCAAGTCCTCGATTTCTTCGGGGGTGAGGTCCTGCTGGGTGAGGTAGTGCAGAATCGCCCAACACTGGGCGTCGCACTCCGCCTGAGCCACGGCGGGCCGCAGGCCGGGGCCCGGCACACCGAGGCCCACAGCCACAGCGACACCCACACCCACAGCCACGGCGAGGGCTGCACGCCGTCGGAGAGTCAAGCTGGTATGGGGCATGGTCGGCTCCTTCTCTGGGGATCAACAGGTGACGACGGCGTAGAGCTCGGGGGTGCCGTGGTGGTGCTCCATCCACTCTTCGGCCAGCCGTGCCGACCGGTCGCAGACGCGCCAGTCCCGGGCAATGGGCCGTTTCTCGACCCATTCGGCCCAAGCGTCGCAGTCCGACCCGAACCGCTGAGGCTCGATGTTGACTCGCCGGGGTCGATCCTCGAGCTGGACGTTGGCGGGCAGCACGATGCGGCACTGCTCAGCGAGGGAGATCCCGGTCTCTGACAGCCGCCGTCGGGGGTCGGCGGCCTGGCCGGGGTCGATGACGCTCGGGCATAGATGCCAGCCGTGGCGGTTCCGCATGTCCGCGGGCAGCGCCGCGCCGCGGTTCCAGATGTCGTCGTGGGCCGCTATGCGGTTGTAGTACTGCTGAAGGACGCACCACGGGTGCGCCCCGAGATAGTCCAGGGACCACTTCATCTGGAACAGAACGAACTCGCACGACAGCGGGTGCCAGGACGCCTGGCACCAGTTGGTCCAATCGATCACGTCTTGGGTCTGGCGGGGAAGCTCCTGGTGCGGCGGGCCGTCGGGACGCCTCGACCCGCAGATGCCGCTCACCCCGGCGTCGGGGAGAGGGGTGAAGCAGTCTGTTAGGTCCTGAGGGACCTCCCACTCCGAGGGCGGGTAGCAGTCAGAGGGCCACGGCGGCGAGGCGCTGCAGGTCGGGTAGTCCCAGTAAGGCTCGTCGCGGGGGACCATCCCCGCCGACGGCAGCGGCGGATGCCCTCCCTCCGGCGCCGGTCCCGGGTCGGGGTCGGGAGCCGCGGTGGTGGTCGGCGCAGCGGTCGCAGTTGGGGATGCCAGCGCCGCTGTGGGAGCCGCGGTGGTTGTGGGCGCCGCGGTGGTTGTGGGCGCCGGAGTGGTCCTCGAAGCCGCAGACGAGGTCGTCACAACCGCGGCGACTTGGTCGGGCGGAACGGCGTTGGCTGGGGCGGTGTCGGCTGGGGTGGTGTCTGGCGGAACGGTGTCGGCTGGGGTGGTGTCGGCTGGGGTGGCGAAGCAGTCCAGCTCCCGGCAAGTGTCGACCGCCGCCGCCAGCATGGCGGCACACTCCTGGGTCTGAACGGGCTCCAGGGTGATGGCAGGGTCCGCGATCCAGTCAGTGCAGTCCTGCAGCGACAGCTCCGACTCCGGGGCTGGGTGGCTGGCCGCGGCCAGGACTTGCTCGGCCACCTCGGGGGGCGGGATGACCGGCTGCAGTTCGGAGATGATCGCCAGCGTCGATCCGGGGACAGGTGAGGGGGTTGGGCTGCTGGCTGCGACGTCCTGCG
Source organism: Acidimicrobiales bacterium (assembly GCA_047515615.1). Taxonomy (GTDB): domain Bacteria; phylum Actinomycetota; class Acidimicrobiia; order Acidimicrobiales; family Aldehydirespiratoraceae; genus Aldehydirespirator. The sequence goes on from JAKZWH010000229.1 coordinate 2,834, forward strand.
AGACCCCGGCCGTCCCAGGACGGGACGGGTCAGGGTCGACTGCGGGCGCGGGGGCCGCGGGCGGCGTCTCGGCGCTGCGGTTGCTGGCGGTGCCGCAACCAGTCGCG
>JAKZWH010000230.1:0-3197 GCA_047515615.1 Acidimicrobiales bacterium
GTTGGTGGCGCAACACGATGATCTCGAGGTCCTTCGAGCGGCCTGACCGCACAGCGAGCCGAGCCAGTGATGCCAGGAATCGGTACAAGATTCGGTACACGAGGACTCAGCATCGGCCCGCATCGCGGCAGGTCAACGACCACGGCCGAGTTTCCGGCACCCACACGGCCCGCATCGCGGCAGGTCAACGACCACGGCCGAGTTTCCGGCACCCACAGGAGGTTCCCTCCCGCCACTCACCAGGCGCGGCGCGGGCCGCTCGAACGCTTCGCGCTGCGACCCCTGCCAGCGGCGGGTCCTGCCATAGCGCTGCCCGTCGCTCCGAGACGTCGTCAGAGGGCACAGCCCCAATACATAGGAGCCTGCCACGACCCGAGGTGGCCAGCTCAGGGGGTCGGTGTCACGGTACGTACTCGCACCTCATGTACCTCCACTCCGAAATGGGCAGTCTCAGTGTATTTGGTTGTCGCCCCGAAATCGGTGTAATCGACCCGCAGGTCCAGCCCCAGGTGCTTGTGGGTGTCGCCGCCGAGACGGTACAGTTCCTCGAGGTCGCCGCTGGGCCAGACGATGTCGGAGAGGTCGGGCTGCACGCCGATAGCGACCGGCGACAGCCCGCACGACGGGTCAGGCGCCCGGTCCGGTCCGCAGCCGAGCACCACCAACGACTCGTACACCTTGGTTTTTTGGGCTGAGCTGAGCCCGGTCACGTCGTTGCTGAGGTTCTGCAGCCCCGCTTGTGCGTACCATCCCCGCGCCCCGCCTACGTCCATCATCCAGCCTCCCCCCACGAACAGCCGGTAGTAGCCGGGCCGGGCCGGGCTCCACCGGCACCACACCTCGACGTCCTGGCCGGCGTTGCAGTCGACCTTGGTATCGAGAGTGTCTTCGCGTTCGGCCCGCTCGGCCGGTGTCGCGTCGGGCCACCAGACCAGCCCACGGGCTTCGGTTCGGCGTTGCTGCGCTCCGGTCACCGACGCTAGGTCGTTCCACCAGTCCAGCGCGTCAGCACCCAACAACGACAAGATCGCTGTTTCGTCGGCGGGACGGTCCGGCCACAGCTCCTGCATGGTCAGCCGGTACATCGGCAGAGCGGTCGGGACGCACTCGTCGGAAACGTTGCCCAGGAAGCCGGGGCTCTCGGTGACGAACCCGGCCCGCGCCGGCGAGTAGGACCGCACTATCTCTCTGTTGTCAAGAGGCCCGCTGCCGGGGAACTCCGGGTACTCGTCGCCGACCCAGCGGATCTGGCCGCGGGCCAGCGAGTTGACACTGAAACTGGATTGGGTGCGGTAGGTGCTGGGGGCGTCGTGCAGCCGCACGACCACCGACGAGTTGGTCACCGCCAACCCCGAGAAGTGCGTCGAGGTCCACACCGGGTTGCCTGCAGGCAACGAGCCGCAGCGCTGCGGTGCCGCCGAACAGTCCAACGCTGGGTTGTTCGGGTTGACCATCGTGATGTCGGGGTCCCAGCTGTTGAGATGGTTACACGCTCGGTCTCTGAGGTTGATGTCGCTGCGCTGCTGGACGGCTTGGAACTGGAAGACGCGGGGGTAGCGGGGGCGGGCAGGCTGGTATGTGTCGTCGGGGCAGTGTCGGGGGATCGGTTCGAACGGCAGCGTCTGGCATGGTTCGCAGCCGTCGGCGCGCACTGATTCGGCGTGCTGGCCCAGGGTGGTTTCTTCTGCTTGGTCGATGGTGTTGTCCGCGAGCGCGGCGATGTGGAGAGTCTGGTAGCGGTGCTGGTAGCCGCGGCAGCGGATCGTGCGGGCGATCCCGACGCAGCCTCCGGTGCCGCTGCCGCGTTTGAGGCACATCGCCGTCGACGCGCCGCACAGCCCAACCGGCGGCACGGCGCTGTGGCACGCGACGTTCAGCAGCGCCGAGTTGAACGTGCACCAGTAGCCGTTGGGCGACGCAGCCAGGCTCGGGCCGGTGCCGGTGTCATAGGAGCCGCACAGAACAGCGTTGGGCGGCTCGATGAAGTCGGTCCCGACGTAGACGGCGCATTCGATCACCACCAGATCGGGGGCGCCTGCCCCGCACGCCGGGTGCGGGTTGAGCGACAGGATCGACGGAACGATGTAGCAAGTGTTGAATTCGTTGCGGGACACCGCGTTGGGTTGCGGGCATGTCCAGGATCGGCGGATCGTGCCCTGACACCACGCCGAGTCGATACGGGTGCCGACCTCGCAGGTGCGCAACGTCAACGCCCTGCACGTGGCCGGGTCCTCGATCACAGCGAAGCCCGCCATCCCGCCCGGCGCCGGGTCGACCGCGCACAGGTCATAACTGGCGCGGTCGGCTGCAGCGTCGACGGTCACCTCGCAGAAGTCGGGGTACTCGCTGGAGAGCTGCATCAGCTGTGTCGGGTAGAACGGGTCATACGGGCATGCGGGTTGCTGAACCCGGCACACGTCGAAGTCGGCGGTCCATCCAGAGGGGCAGCCTGACGGGGTCCCGTCCACCACCGAGGGAGGCCGCTGCTGCGCGGCTGCCTGCTCTGAGTCGAGCGGAGGGGGAGCCCACTGCGGGGCCAACAACCCGACGAGCACCAGCAGCACCCCGACAACGCTCTTCAGCCACAACCGGGGCCGTGCACGCGTCGGCCGGCTGTTCACAGCAGCCACCTTGTCGGGCATTGGGCGTCGGCCACGGCGGACGCGCAGACCGTGCCGACATCCACGACATCCCCGACCGGCTGCCATATCTGTCCTTCGGAGTCCCAGCCGCGTGCGTGGGCGTCCATGGTGAACTCAGTCGATAGTCCGCTTACACGCCGTTGCCGTCGACGATCAGGACACCAGTGGTGGTGGTGTCGGCGGGCAGGTCGCCGTCGTCGGGTTCGATGACCGATCCGTCGCTCTGGCGCAGCGCCACCAGCGGGACGTCGGGATCATCGGGGTCGTCGGTGTCGGGTTCGATGACCGATCCGTCGGCGCTCTGCTGCAGCGCCACCGGCGGGTCGTCGGGGTCGTCGGGTTCGATGACCGTGAGCTGGGGTGGTTCCAGCGTGACCGGCGGCTCGTCGTCGGAGCGGACGCCCGATGACGGCCGGGCGGCGACCTGTCGGGTTGCTTCGGCCCAGGGTCCGCTCCAGGGGCCGTCGTGGTAGCGGGCCCGCACCCGGACCTTGTACTCGACGCCTTCGTCGAGGCCGGTCAGCTGCTGGGACGTGGTTGTCGGGTGGAGGTTGA
>JAKZWH010000231.1:0-4542 GCA_047515615.1 Acidimicrobiales bacterium
GTTCATAACCGCGCAGAATCAGTACAGCCTGCTCGGCCGAGAGGTCGAGCGCGACCTCGTGCCCGTCTGCGAGCGGTACGAGATCGGGCTCCTGCCGTGGCGCCCACGTGATGGGCGAGCGCGCCTTCGAGCAGGCTGCAACCGACGACGACCTCAGCCAGATGAGCCGCGAACTGGAGGCGGGGCTGCGCGCCGGGGCCTTCGGCTTGAGCACGTCGCGCTCGGCGAGCCACTCGACGGCGGACGGACGACCGGTCGCGAGCCGGCTCGCGACCTGGGACGAGGTGCGCCGGCTGGTCGAGGTCATGAGCCGCCTCGGCGCCGGGCTCTTCCAACTCGATCACGAGAAGCACCTGCCGGGACCGGAGCGAGCCGAATACAACGCGAGACTGCGAAGCCTCGCCATCGAGTCCGGGCGTCCCATGTTCTTCATGCTGACCATCCCGCCGACCGAGCCCGATCTCTGGCGGGACCGCCTGGCGTTCATCGACGCCGCCGCCCTCGACGGGGCCCGGATGCATCCGCAGGTGAACGTCCATGAGCACTTCTCGACCGAGAGCTTCCGGTCGGTGCTCCCGTTCGATCGCCTCCCCGGATGGTCCGAGCTCCGACGCCTCCCCCTGGACCAGCAGCGGCATCGGCTGGCCGACCCGGAGATCCGGGCCGCGCTGGTGGCAGAGGCGGCCCAACTGTCGGCTCGCGGCGACGGCCCGATCATGGTCGCAAACAAGCGGCCGCTCAACTACGGGGAGATCGTCGTCTTCGATACCGCCCTCCCGCCCTATCGCAGCGTCGAGGATGTGGCGCGCGAGCGGGGCACCGGCCCCGTCGAGACCATGATCGACCTGGCGCTCGAGTCGGACTTCGATCAGCTCTTCGGACGCAAGCTCCTCAACTTCGACCTCGACTCGTTGGGCGAGGTGCTGCGCCATCCGCTGCCGGTGATCGGCGTGTCCGACACCGGCGCGCACGTCAAGCGGGTGGCGGACTCGTCGTACCCGACCCGTTTCCTGGCCGACTGGGTCCGCACGAGGCAGGCCTTCGAGTGGGAGGAGGGCATTCGCATGCTCACCTCGGTGCCGGCGCACCGGTACGGCTTCACCGACCGGGGCCACATCCGCGAGGGCCTGGCCGCCGATCTCGTAGTCTTCGATCCCGAGACCGTCGGCCCGCGGCTGCCCACCGTCGCAAACGACTTCCCGACCGGTGCGCTGCGACTCCAGCAGAAGGCGACGGGGATGGCGGCCACCGTCGTCAATGGCCGGATCCACCTGCGCGACGGCGAGCCCACCGGCGCCGTCGCCGGGCGCCTTCTCCGCGGTCCGCTCGCGTCGGGCTGACGCGCGCCTCCCCGGTCGGCGGGCACCCTCCGCGCTCGACCGATACGGTGCCGGAATGGACGCGGCACCGCTGGACGGCCGCGTCGACACCGGCAACGGCGACGACGGCTCGGGGCGGCACGGCGGCGGCAACAAACACCGGCGTCCAATGCCGGCTGCAGCCGGGCTGATGGGTGTGCTCGTTGCCCTCATCGCAGTGCTGTGGCTGCTGAGCCTCACCGGCGATGACGGCGTCAACAACGACAGCCGAGACTCGGACCCGCTGGACGAGGGCCCCATCGAAATGCCTACTACGAGCAGCCCTCTCCGAGAGCCCGAGAGCATGGTCGAAGTGGCCTCTGAAGGTGAGGAGCTGCCGAGCGCGGCGCCCGCGGAACCGTTCAGCGACCTTGAGGGCCAGCTCGTCTACCTGAGCGGCAGCCACGTGGCCCGGCTGGACCTGGCTACGGGAGCAGTGGAGCGCGTGCCCATCGAGATTTCGGGGTCGATTCTGGCGCTCGCCGACATGACGATGCTCACCGACGGCAAGCGCACCGTTGGCCTGTCCCTCGCGGACGATCCGCCGACCGCGGTGCTCGTCGCTTCCAACGCACAGGTGGTGCCTTCGACCGAACCGCTCGTGGACTTCTGGGTGATCAGCCGGCCCCGCGGCCCGGACGGCGTCATACGGCTGAATGCCTGGCAGGACTACGGAGTCCTGACCGGTGAGCTGCAAGCCCCGTCAGGCTCTGAGGTGCTGATCATCCCGGACGCCGGCGTGCTCGTCACTCCCCCGGTGGGCAGGACATTCCGGCCCACATTCACGAGCTTCGAGGTTGTGAGCGAGCACAGGCTCCTCGCTGCGAGCGGCGGACTGCGAGTGGAGCAGCGCTGCGACGAGAAGCTCTCGTGCGCGGTTGTGGCCGTAGACGCGGCAACCGATCAGATCTCGGACCTGCCCCAGCAATTCGTCGCCGAGATGGCCGGAATCTCCGTCTCGCCCGACGGTCGGTGGCTGCTCAACGACACCAGCCCGGCCTGGCTCTTCGATCACGAGACGCAGGATCTTCGCCTGCTGGACGTGGGCGGCTACGGCCGACCGAAATGGTCTGAGGACTCGAAATCCGTCGCCTGGCTCACCGCCGACCGGACACCGGCGCTGGTGGTCGCCCTGACTGAGCCGCCCGAACGGGACAAGGGATGGCTTGTCGTCGAGCTGTCCGGTTTGGGCGCGGACCCCTCCCCCGGAACGTCGTTCCTGCTCGACTCGACTCTCAGCTGGCGATGAGGTCGGCCGCGCCGAACACCACGCCGAAGCGCACGCACCAGATCGCCACCGTGGAGTAGCGGTCCAGGTCGAGGCCGGCGGGGATCTCATAGTTCTGGGAGCCGACGTTGCCCTTGAGGTCGCCGAGGTCGACGAAGTCGTCGTCGAAGGCGCCGGCGGGCGCGTCGGGGGGCGCGTCGGACAGATACACGTTCAGGTCGGGGCCGTTGTCGGTGCGGAAGTCCTCGAGCCGCAGGAAGCGCAGGCCGCTGCCGTCGCCGAGCACCCGGGCGCTGCCCTCGGTGGGGTGCGACCGGTCGATGAACGACCCGGCCGCTTCCACGATGATCTGAGGCTCCGCGCTCTCGGGCTCCGCGGCCTCGGGCTGCTGGGCTTCGGGCTGTGTGGCCTCGGGCTGTGTGGCCTCGGGCTCTGCGCTCTCGGGCTGTGTGGCCTCGGGCTGCGGGGCTTCGGGCTGTTGGGCTTCGTCGGTGGGCTGGGCTGCCTCGCCGCTCTCACCGTCCGATGGGCCAGCATCGGTGCCGGCCATCGGGGGCATGGGCTCGTCCACCTCGTCGTTCATCGGCATGTCGGCCTCGGCCATGGCCTTGTTCATGGCGTCGGCCATCTCGGTGGTGGTCTCGTCGCCGGTCATGCCCGAGGGAGCGGGACCCGCTGCGAAGGGCAGTTCTTCGTCCACCTCTTCGTCGATCAAGATGGTGTGGAAGGCGAAGTAGACGAAGAACAGCCAGGCTCCCACCCCCGCCACAACGACTGCAGTCGGAAGCGCCCAGCGCCAGTGCCGTTGGATCCAGGACCTCATCATGTCAACGTATCGCCGCCGGAGGCCGAACATTTCAGAGTTCTTGACCACCTCGACGGGGTCGGCGTCCTGCGGGTCACGCTCCCTCCGATAGTTTCGTACCGATGAGCGCGCAGGCCGTGTGGGTGAATGGACGCATGGTTGAGCCCGACCGTCCGCATCTGCGCGCCGACGACCACGGCGTGATCGTGGGCGACGGCGTGTTCGAGACGCTGCTGGTGCTGCGACGCGACGAGGGCGTGGCTGCGTTCGCAGTGCAGCGCCACCTCGAGCGTCTGCGCCGCTCCGCTGGGATTCTGCGGTTCGAGTGCCCCTACAGCGACGACGACCTGAGAGCAGCCATCGCCCGGTGCCTCGATGTCGCTCCCGGCGCCGGGATTGTGCGCATCACCGCGACCAGCGGCGGCGGCCCGCTGGGGTCGGGGCGAAGCGGAAGCCGGGCCTCGATCATCGTGATCGCCGGCAACCGCCCGCCCGACTACCCGCCGGGCACCGCGGTGGCGATCGTGCCGTTCCCCCGCAATGAGAGGGGCGCCATGGCCGGGGTCAAGACCACCTCCTACGCCGAGAACGTGCTGGCCTTAGACATAGCCCGCGAGCGGGGCGCCTCGGAGGCGATCTTCGCCGACACCCGGGGCCGGGTGAGCGAGGGCACCGGATCGAACATCTTCTGGTCCGACGGCGAGCGTCTGCACACCCCGCCGCTGGACACCGGCTGCCTGGCCGGCGTCACCCGGGCGCTGCTGCTGGAGCAGCTCGACATCGCCGAGACGCACCTGCCGGTGAAGGATCTGCCCGGCGTGCCCGAGGCCTTCCTGGCCTCCTCCACCCGCATCGTGCAGTCGATCGCCCGCATCGACGGCACGGAGCTCCCGGTGGTGGACGGCCCCCTGACCGCGGCCGCGACCAAGGCGATGGCCGAGCTGATCGCCGCCGACATCGACCCGTGAGCCCCGTGCGTCGCGAACTCCAGGACCGGCCTGCACTGTGATCCTCACGAGCCGCAAGCCCGCCCCGTGACCGACGACGACCTGATGGCACTGGCATTGACCGAAGCCCAAGCCGCGCCCGCTCACGGCGATGTGCCTGTGGGCGCGGTGGTGTGGCTCAACGGCGAGGTGATCGCCCGCCGC
>JAKZWH010000232.1:0-3553 GCA_047515615.1 Acidimicrobiales bacterium
ACCAGGTCCACCGACGGCACGGACACCGGGAAGCCGGACCCCTTCTTGAACCGGTAGATCCTGGCCACCTCGAAGGTGTTGGTGAGGGCCGGCTCGCCGTCCTCGATCAGGCAAGCCTTGGCGGTGGTGCCGCCCATGTCGAAACAGAGCAGACGCTCAAACCCGAGCCGGTCGGCATACCACTTGCCGGCCAGAGCGCCCGCGGCCGGCCCCGACTCGACCAGCCGGATCGGGCCCCGAGCCGCGTCGTCGGCCGACACGACGCCGCCGTTGGACAGCATCATCAGCACCGACCCGCCGAACCCCTCGGCCGAGAGCCATTTCTGCAGCTCGTCCAAGTAGGGGCCGATCACGGGCATGGTGGCCGCGTTGCAGGCCGCGGTGATCATGCGGGGGTACTCGCGGATCTGCGGCGATATGTCCGCCGAGACGCACACCGGCACGCTCAGATCCCGGCGCAGGCGCTCCGCCACCGCGTGCTCGTTTGCCGGGTTCACATAGGAGTTGAGCAGGCACACCGCCACCGACTCCACCCCGGCCGCGGCGAGCTCGGATGAGAGGCTGGTGAGATCGGTGTCGGTCGGCTCGACCAACACCGCGCCCGCGGCCGAGGTGCGCTCGTCGATCTCGAAGGTGAGGTCCCGCCCGATGGGGGGGTCCGGGAACTCGATCTGCAGGTCGTACATGTCGTAGCGGTGCTCGTCGCGGATCAGCAGCGTGTCGCCGAAGCCGGCGGTTGTGACCAGCCCGGCCCGGCCCGTGCGCCCCTCGATCAGCGAGTTCGTGATCAGCGTGGTGGCATGCACGATGGGAGCGGTTATGTCCCCCGGTACCACTCCGGCCTTGGCCAGCAGCGCCGAAACCCCGGCCCGCACCCCCTCGAGGGGCGCTTCGGGGGTGGTGAGCGTCTTGTCCACCACCACTCGGCCCGACTCGACGTCGAGCAGCACCACGTCGGTGAAGGTTCCCCCAATGTCGACGGCCAGCCGCCAGTCGGCCATGCTCGGCAGCGTTCAGCCCGTGGTGGCGAGGTCGGCCCGGGGTGGCGCGAACACGTCGAGGATCCAGCACTCCCCGTAGGTCTCGTCGCCGATGAACACCGAGTCGCCGTGCCACACCGAGCGGGGCGCGAGGTAGGAGTCGCCCTCGCTGAGCACTATGCGCTCGTCGTTGGCGCCGTCGGGGCCGATGCGGAAGTCGAGCTTGCCCCGCATGATGACGCCGAGTTGCTCGTTCTCGGTGTGGTTGTGCAACACCGATCCCTGGGTGCCTCCGGCGATGCGCCAGAAGCAGAGCTGCAGCTGCTCGCCAGTTATCACCCGGCGCCTGAAGCCGGGACGGGCCGTCTCTACGAAGGCGTCCTCATCAAGGAAATAGCAGTACGGGTTGCCGATGCTCTCGGCGATGCTCATATGCGCTCCTTTGTGGTGTGACTGAGGATCGATGGTCGACCGATCCCTCTGCGTCCAACCGGGCCGGCCGGCCGCTTAGCTGAGAGCAGCGAACCGTGCTCTGTCGGCTTCGAGGTTGAGCGGGCGGATGATGGCCTGGTGCTCCTCGTCCCCCCAGTGCTGCGGGGGCACCAGCCACATCACCTCGAACTCCAAGCCGTCGGGATCCTTGGCGTACAGGCTCTTGTTGGGGCCGTGGTCGCTCTGACCGACCAGGACCCCGGCCGAGCTGAGCCGCTTGCGCATCTCGGCCAGCTCGTCGAGGGTGCCGACCTCCCAGGCAATGTGGTAGAGGCCGACGGTGCTGCGGCCGGCTTGAGAGGCGCCCGCATCGTCGCCGATCGAGAAGAAGACGATGTCGTGGTGGTTCTCCGAGAGCGGGGCCCGCATGAAGACGTAGGCGCCGGGCCCGTCGATCACGGTGGTGAAGCCGAGCACGTCCGCGTAAAACTTCTGGTGCCTGCGGGCGTCGCGCACATAAAGCACGGCGTGGTTCATTCCTGAGATCATCGTTGCGCGCCTCGGAGCCGGAGCTACAGACCTTGGCTCGACGATAGGCCCGGCAGATCTATACGGCAAAGCCCGGCCCGGGCTCGGCCTCTAGCTTCCCGCTCTTGTTCGCTGCGCTCACGGGCCGCTCGGGCCACGGCCTCGCTCAACCCCTCGCGAAGCCCTCGTCAACTAGCACCCATCCGCTCGGCCTCTAGCCAACATGGCGGGCCGGACACCAGTTGAACTCGGTGAGAACCAGCCCTTGCGACACCGGCCCGAAGGCGGTGACGGACGCCAGGCTCACCCGCAAGCGCATGATCATCTCGGCCCCGCCGCCCAGCATCCACACCACCGCCGACTTGACGGGGGTGGCGTGGGTCACCACCAGGATGTTGCGCGTCGAGGCCTCCTCCACGATCTCAGCAGCCGCCTCGCCGACCCGTTCGTGCAGACAGGCCATGGACTCGCCTCCGGGCGGCACGTACGAGATGTCGGAGGCCCACGCCGCCCCCAGCTCGGCCATGACCTCGCCGATGCGGCGGCCGTCGTAGGCGCCGAAGTCGAGCTCCATCCATCGATCGTCGATAGTGGTGGGCACGTCGGCCAGGCCGGCGGCCCGCGCTGTTTGCTGGGTGCGACGCCGAGATGACACGACCACCCGGTCCACCGGCCAGCGCTCGCGCAGAGCCCGCCCGACCACTGCAGACTGCTCGAAACCGACCTTGTCGAGAGGCGAGTCGAGCTGGCCCTGGAGCCGGGCCTGGGCGTTGTTGGGCGTGCGGCCGTGGCGCAGGAGGATCAGGATGCGCCGATGGTAGACCCGCACCGAACAGCTCGCCTCCGCAGCCTCGGGACCGGCGAGGGCGACCGACCGCCGATGCGCCCCGGACTGCCGATGTGTGGCAATAATCAAGGAATGGCATCCATGGCAGCGACGGGTCCCGGCACTGGTGGCGAGCGCCGCCTCAGCGAGGCTCTCGAGTCGCCGGTCACCACCGCGGAGCTTTGCTCGGTGGTGGGGAGCCGGGTCCGGGAGTTGCGCCAGGCACTGAACATGACGATGTCGGCCTTCGCCGCGGAAGCCGACATATCACTGGGGATGCTCTCCAAGATCGAGCACGGTCAGAGCGCGCCGAGCCTGTCGACGCTGGTGCGGCTGGCGGCAACGGCGCGAGTGCCGGTCACCGCGCTGTTCAGGGGCCTCGACGAGGAGCACGACCTGGTGATCGTGAGATCCGGGGAGGGCCACGAGATCCACCACCAGGGAGGCGGGCCGGGGCGGCTCTACCAGGATCTCGGCACCCTGCGCGGCCCCAACCGGGTGATCGAGCCGATGATCACCACCATCACCGAGCCCGGCGGTGTGTTCCCGCTCTACCAGCATCCCGGCGTGGAGTTCCTGCATGTGCTGGAGGGGTCGCTCGACTACGGCTACGGCGGCACTGCCTACCGCCTGAACCCGGGCGACACCATGCAGATCCACGGCGAGGTGGCCCACGGTCCCGTCGAGCTAGTCGAGTTGCCGATACGGTTCATCTCCATCAAGGTCTACCCGGCCACCGAGCCGCGAACCGGGGCGGGAGGATGACGCGATGGGCCCGCTGCTGATC
>JAKZWH010000233.1:0-13887 GCA_047515615.1 Acidimicrobiales bacterium
GCTACACCACGGTGATCTCCTGAGCGCAGACCAAGGGCCGCGCAAGGGCAGCTACGACTGTGTCGAGCAGAGGGACTTCCAGAGCCTCCGGTAGGCGATGGAGAAGGCGTCGGTGGGCAGGGCCACCTCGCCGGTGCCGTCGAGGCGGAACGACACCTCCCGGGGCCGCAGCGCCTCGCAAATGACCCTGTCCTCCTCGTTCACCGCGGCCTGGAAGTCCCGCCACGGCTCGACGGGGTCGCCTCCCAGGTTGGTGCGGGCGCTCTGCTGGAACACCAGGCACGAGGTGGCCGACTCGGGCATAGCTGACAATTGGATGCACTCCAGCTCGCCGTCCGGGTACGTAATGGTGAGCCTCGACGAGAACGGGAACGTGAAGTCGTAGCGGTAGGCGGCCTCGACCTCGGTGACGGAGCCGTCGAGCGTGTTGCGGTACTGCTGAAACACCCCGACGGTGGATGTGAAGCCGGTGTCGGTGGCAGTGACCTGCTGGGGGGCCACCGGCCGGTCGCTGGGCCCGAAGGTGACCCGGTGGATCGTCGAGAAATGGGCAATGTCGTTGAAGTTCTCCGCCACCCGGCTGGCCGACGCATGCCAGCGCACCGGGCCGATCTGGAAGGTCTGGACGTCGGGCCGGTCGTAGAACCCCCAGTCGGGCGGATCGTCGGCGGCCGGCTCGTCCGGGCAGGCCCAGACCAGCCCATGGCACTCCCGGGTGGGGAGGGTGTGGAGGCTCAGCCGTTGCGGGAGCCGGGCGTCGGGGCGGGCGGGGAAGCCCACGCACTGCCCGTCGGCCGAATAGCGCAGGCCGTGGTAGGGGCACACCAGGCAGTCGTCGTCGTAGGAGCCGAGGCTCAGCGGGCTGCCGCGGTGGGGGCAGCGGTCCGAGGCCACGCAGGCCCGCCCGCCGAGTCGGAACACCACCAGCGGCTCGCCCAGCAGCACCACCCCGACCGGACCGGAGTCGATGGCCTCGGAGCGGGCCACCGGATGCCAGTGCCGCCGCAGGACGTCGAGTTCGGCCTGATCGATCACAGCGCCGGTCATGGTGCGGCCAGCACCGGGTTCGGCCTGGTCGATCACAGCGCCGCTCACGCCGCAGCCGGTCCGAGCACGGGGTCGAAGGTGTCCATGGCGAGCACGTCCACTGTTCCGACGTCGGTGATGGCGTAGTCGGGGATTGAGGTGATGGGCAGGAAGAACAGGTACATGAACGGCCAGTCCACGCGGCACCCCAGGGTCTTGGCCGCCCGGTCGAGCCTCTCCTCCGCGGCCAGCATTTCGGCCGGGTCGAGGTCGGACACGATCCCGCCGATGGGCAGGGGCAGGAACTCCACCACCCGGCCGCCGTCCACCACCACCTGGCCCCCGCCATGGGCGGCGAGATGGTTCACGGCCACAGCCATGTCATCCGGAGACGCCCCGATCACCACGATGTTGTTGTCGTCGGGCGCGCTGGACGAGGCCAGCGCCCCAGAGCGGATGCCGAAGCCGGCCACGAAGGCGGTGGGGCGGTTGGAGTTCTTGCCGTAGCGCTCCACCACGCTCACCAGGGCCACATCGGAGTCGAGGTCGGCAATCACCCGGCTCGACTCGGCCTGCAGCACCACGTCGCGGCGCTTGCGCACGAAGATCTGCTCGGTCAGCTCGATGGCCAGCACCTCCACCGGGCCGTCGGGCAGGTCGGTGCGCACCACGAAATCTTCGGCTGCGGCCGCAGCCATGGGGAACGGGCCGGTGAGCAGACCCTCGCGGCTCGGCGGCTCCAAGTGCACAGTCAGCTCGCCGTCTCGGGCGACGACCTCCCCGCCGGCCATCACCATCGACACCCTGAAGTCGCCCAGGTCCTCCACGAACAGGATGTCGGCGTACCGGCCCGGCGAGATCGAGCCGATCATGTGGTCGACCCGGTAGGCCTCGGCACCGTTGATGGTGGCCATCTGGATGGCCGACATCGCGTCGACGCCGGCGTCGACAGCCATGCGCACCATGTTGTCGATGTGGCCCCGGTCGAGCACGTCGCTGGCCACGACATCGTCGGTGCAGAAGCTCACCCGCCGGCTCGCCCCCGGGGCGTGCTCCAGCACGAGACGGATGTTCTCCTCCAGGAAGTGCGCGAAGGACGACTCGCGGATCACCACGTACATGCCGTTGCGAAGCTTCTCGAGGCACTCGTGGGAGTCGTAGCTCTCGTGGTCGAGGCGGATCCCGGCGCACGCGTAGCTGGTGAGGTCGGCGCCGGTGGCCATCGGCGCGCAGCCGAGCACGGGCAGGCGGTTCTCGCGGGCGATCTCCATGGCCTCGAGCACGTCGGGGTCGCCGGTGGCGACGAACTCGCGCACGGTCTCCCACACGCCCACGCACTCGGGCCACCGCTGAGCCTCCCGATGGTCGTCGGGGCCGAAGTAGTGGCCCACGGTGGAGGTGGGCAGGGTGTAGGGGGTCTTGCAGGGAGCGCCCCACAGGACCCGCAGCGGGGTGCGCTGGGACTCCCGCAGGAATGCTTCGGCCCCGTCCAGCCCGGCCACCACCAGGATCTGGTCCAGGCCCGAGACCACGTTGAGCGTGCCCAGCGGCACCAGCATCTTGGCCGCGCTGGTGATCGACAGCTTCGAGCACTCCAGGTGCTGGTGGCCGTCGAACAGCCCCGGAACGAGGTGGCGTCCCTCCGCCTCGACGATGCGGGTGTCGTCGCCGATGTGGGCCGACACGTCGCCGATAGCCACCACGGTGTTGCCGTAGACGGCCACGTCGGCCGGGTAGACCTCGGCCGACACGACGTTGACGAGCCTCCCGCCGCGGACGACGGTGCCGGCCGGGACCCGGGCCGCCCCCGCGGCCACCAGATCCGGGATCGAGGGCTGGGCGGCCATCTCAGGCCCCCGCGGCGCAGGCGTCGACCCGGCGCAGGTACTCGGCCCGGCCTTCGTCGTCGAGCCAGCTCGCCTCGAAGGAGTTGCGCACCAGGCGCACCACCTCCTGCGCGCTCAGCCCTGCCTCGGAGTGCACCCGCTGGAAGTTCTCGAGTATGTAGCCGGGGAAGTAGGCGGGGTCGTCGGAGTTGACGGTGACGCGCAGGCCGCGGTCGAGCATGGTCTTGATGGCGGCGGCCTTGGTGCCATCGGTCACGTAGGCGTTGGAGATGGGGCACACCGTGAGCCCGAGCCCCCGCCGCTTGATCTCCTCGACCAGGGCATCGTCCTCCAAGCAGTTGACGCCGTGGTCGATGCGCTCCACGCCGATGTCACCGACGCACTGCCAAATGTGGGCCACCGAGTTCTCCTGGTCGACGTCGCAGTGCATGGTGAGCCGGTAGCCCTGGGCCCGGGCGTCGGCGTACACATCGCGGAACTTGATGGGCGGGTTGTTCTTCTCGTCGGAGTCGAGGCCCACGCCCAGGATCCAGTCGCGGTACTCGCGGGCCTGCTCCAGGGTGGCGGCCGCGGACTCGGCCGACATGTCGCGAAGGAAGCACATGATCAGGTGCGAGCGGATGCCGAAGCGCTGCTCGGCGTCGGCCTGGGCCCGGCGCAGCCCGGTGATCACCGTACCGAACTCGATACCTCGGGTGGTATGGGCCTGGGGGTCGAAGAACATCTCGACGTACACCAGGTTCTGGGCCGCCACCCGCGTGAAGTAGGCCATGGCCAGGTCGTAGAAGTCGTCCTCGACGAGCAGCACGCTCATGCCCTCGTAGTACTGGGCCAGGAACGACGGCAGGTCGTCGAAGTCGTAGGCGGCGCGCATCTCCTCGACGCTCGCGTAGGGCAGCTCCAGACCGTTGCGCTCGGCCAGAGCGAACTTCAGCTCCGGCTCCAGCGTGCCCTCCACGTGGATGTGGAGCTCGGCTTTGGGGATGGCGTTGATGAGGTCTTCGACGGAGCCCATGGCTACTCCTCTCTTGGTTTGTCTCTGTTGTCGGATGGATGCACGGTGTCGGTCAGCCTCTGGCCGCGACGTGAATCAGGCGAGCCGGCGACTCGGAGACCAGATGCCAACGGGTCTGCAACCAAGGCGAATGGAACAGCACGTCGCCAGCATGGAGGATCTCATCGGGGTGATCTCTAATCTCCACCCGCACGGACCCCTCGATCACGTAAATCATCGTCTCGTCGGGCGTCTCGAACCATTCGGGCACGCCGGGACCGGGCTCGATCAGGTAGTCGCCCACCTCCGTGATGGGCTTGCCGGCCCGATAGGCCGTCCTCGCGGTCTGGGCGTGGGGGACTTCGCTCACTGGGATCCGGGCGCGCTCGGAAGCTCGCAGCACCTGGACCTCGACATCGGCAGGAGGACCGGGCAGCAGTTCCGACGGCCTCACGTCGAGGGCCGCCGCGATGCGGTACAGCGTCGCGATGGCCACCGATGTCCGGCCGGCCTCGAGCTGGCTCAGGAACGGCTGACTCACATCGGCAGCCGCGGCGAGCTTCCGGCCCGACAGGCCCCGCTCCGAGCGGAGCGCCTTGACCTTGGCCCCGATCTCGAAGCCCAGTTCATCCCTCACGACACTGCGCTTCCCGTTTCGAGCCGAATCATGGTATTAGAGACTCGGAACCGAAGGCCCGGCCGGACGAGAGAGGCGGCATTTGCATGGCTGTGACGAACGGTGAGTGCCGCGACCGGGTGATGCTGGACGAGTGGCACCCCATCTGGGCCATAGACGAAGCCAAGCCCAACGTGGTGTACGTCACCCGCCTGCTGGGCGAGTCGGTCAGCTTCGCGGTGACGGCGGAGGGCGGGGCGGCCGTGTGGCGCACGAGGAGCGACCTGGTGGCCGGCATGCCCGTGGATCCCGAATCGATAGCGGACACGCTGCCCAGCCGGTGCGAGTTCCTCTACGTCTGGACGAGTCTCGGCGATCCGCCGGACCGGTCGTTCGACATCCCCGAGTTCTTCGAGCCCGACCGCCGCAACTTCAACGGAAGCACGCTGGGAGTGAACGTGTCGGCGCCCCGAGCGGTCGAGAACTTCCTCGACATGGGTCACTTCCCGTTCGTCCACGACGGGATCCTGGGCTCGGAGCCCCGCACCGAGGTCGTCGACTACAAGGTCGCGGTGGATGACAACACCAACGAGATCTGGGCCACCGAGTGCCAGTTCTGGCAGCCGGCCGCATCGGCGACCGCCACCGGGGGCCAGATGGTGGACTACGTCTACCGGATACTGCAGCCCTACTCGATCCTTCTCTACAAGTCGTGTCCGGCAGCTCCGGAACGCATGGACCTGATCGGGCTCTTCGTGCAGTCCTTGACCGAGGAGCAGGTCAGGGCCCACATGTTCCTGAGCCTGGTCGACGACGAGAGCAGCATCGCCCTCATCCGATTCTTCGTCCAGACCATCCTCGCCCAGGACATGCCGATCCTGGAGAACCAGAACCCGAAGCTGCTCCCGCTCGACCCGCGGGCGGAGACGCCGATCCGATCCGACCGGGCCTCGATCACCTACCGGCGCTGGCTGAGCGACCTCGGCGTCACCTACGGGGTCATACCGGCGGCCTAGCAGCATCCCCGTCACCCGGCGGTGTAGCGGTATTCCAGTCACCCGGCGGCCTAGCAGCATCCCCGTCATCGGCGGTTACCGCGCCTCGCGTGAGTAGGGCTCGCCGAGGCTGGCCGGCGCGCCCCCCCTCCGGGCTCGCTCCGGGTTGGCCGACACGACGACCACCACGAGGAACGTCATCACGAAGGGGATCATGTTCAAGAAGTCCGACGGCACCTCCACGCCGGCGATCTGCAACGTGAAGCCGAGGGTGCGCAGCGCGCCGAACACGTAGGAAGCGGCCAACGCGAACCAAGGCCGCCACCCGGCGAGGATGACCAGCGCAACCGCGATCCATCCCGCGCCCGCGGTCATGCCCGTCTGCCACGTGCCGAGCACCGCCAAGGCCAGATAGGCGCCGCCCACGCCCGCGCCGAAGCCGCCAACGGCCGTGAAGACGTAGCGGATGCCCGTGACCGACAGTCCGGCCGCGTCGGCCGCGGCCGGGTCCTCACCCACGGCCCGCAGCGACAGGCCCGGGTTGGTGCGGTACAGGAAGTAGCTGGCCCCGGCGACGATCAGCCATGAGAGGTAGACCACCGGGTCGTGGCCGAACAGGATCGGCCCCACGACAGGCAGGTCACGCAGGGCCTCGGGCAGGATCGGCTCGACCCGCACACCGTTGAAGCTCTGGATCAGCGGAGCGTCGCCGGTGCTTCCCCAGAAGGCCGAGAGTCCCCCTCCGACGATCACCAGGGCCAGGCCCGAGACGATCTGATTCACCCGCAGCGAGATCGCCAGCAGCGCATGGATCCCGCTCAGCACCACTCCGGCCAGCCCGCCGGCCAGCAAGGCGATCCAGAGGTTGCCGGTCTGGACTCCGGCCCAGAAGCCGGTGACGCCCCCGATCAGCATCATCCCCTCCACGCCCAGGTTCATCACGCCGGAACGCTCGGTGAGGATCTCCCCGAGGGCGGCGAACAGGATCGGGGTGCCGGCGACGACAGCGCTGACGATCGACAGGACCAGAACGGTGTCATTCATCGGCTTGGCCTCCTCCCGCGGCCAGCGGCGACGACGGCCGGACGGAGACGACGAGGCGGTTGGCCAAGAAGAACTCGCCCGAGGCCACGAACAGGAAGATCAGGCCCTGGAGCAGGAACACGATCTCAGCCTCTACGCCGATCGTCTGGAGGTTGGTGCCGGAGGTGGCCACCGCGCCCAGCAGGATGGCCACGGGAACGACGCCGAGCGGGTTGAGCCGGGCCACGGCGGCCACCACGATGCCGGTGAAGCCCAACTCGGTGGCCAGGGCACGGGGATCGAGGGTCTTGAGCACGCCGCTGACCTCGATGGCTCCGGCCAGGCCGGCGAGCGCGCCCGACAGGGCCAGAACCGACAGGATCTTGGTGCTGACGCTCATCCCCGCGTAGCGGGATGCCGATGGGGAGTCGCCGATGGTGCGCAACTCGAACCCCCAGGTGGTGCCGCGCAGGCTCCACCACAGCACGAGGGCGGCAGCCAGCGCGATCAGCAGCCCGTAGTGCAGCCGGTGGGAGATGATCGGGAGCTGGGCAACGTCGGGGATGACCTTGCCCTGAGGAAAGGCGGCCCCAGGGTCGCGCCAGAAGCTGACCGAGCCGAAGATCAGGTAGTTCATGAAGTACAGGGCCACGAAGTTCAGCATCAGCGTGGTAATCACCTCGTTGGTGTTGAAGTACGCCTTCGGGAGGGCGGCGATCCCGGCCCACAGCGCACCGGCCACCGCGCCGGCCACCATGATCACCAGCAGCAACAGTAGCTTCGGCGTGCCGGACGGAAGGGCCACGGCCAGACCCGCGGCCGCGATCGCCCCCATGTAGAGCTGGCCCTCGGCGCCGATGTTCCAGACCTTCATGCGGAAGGCCACCGCGGCGGCGAGGCCTGTGAGGATCAGCGGCGTGGCCAGCACCAGAGTGCGGGTCAGGGGTCGCCAGCCACCGGCGCTGGAGTCCAGCATGGTCCGGTAGGCGTCGACGGGGCTGGCGCCGGAGATCATGACGACGACCGCGCCGACCAGCCCGGCCGCGGCCAGGGACGCGAGCGGAACGCCGACCCTCAACGCCAGCGCCGGCCGGGCGCGGGGCTCCACCCCTACTCGGAGGCTCATAAGGCTGGCCTCCCGGTGCGATCGGCGGCGTGATCCTTGGCGCCCGTCATCAACAGCCCTAGTTCTTCGATGTCGAGGGTGTCGGGCGTGTATGAGCCCACGATGCGGCCCCGGGACATCACCACGATCACATCCGACAGCTCGGTGATCTCGCCCAGGTCCTCCGAGAACAGCAGGACCCCCCGGCCGACTTCGGTCTCGGCGCGGATGTGGCCGCGGACGGCGGCGGTGGCGGCCAGATCGAGCCCCCGGGTGGGCGACGCCGCCAGCAGCACCTCGTGGGGTCGGGTGAGCTCGCGGGCGAGGATCGCCTTCTGCAGGTTCCCGCCCGACATCAGGCTCACCGCCATCTGTGAGCGGGCCCCTCGCACATCGAAGCTCTCCACGAGGGTCTTCGCGGTGGACGCCACCGCTCTGGGCGACATCACCCCCCAGCGGCTGTGCGGCGCCTCCCGGTAGCTCTTGAGAACGAGGTTCTCCTCCAGAGTCAAGCCGCTGGCCAGTCCCGTGCCGAGCCGGTCCTCAGGCACGTACGCCAGACCGGCGCGGGAGCGCCCCCTCGGGCTCGCCGACGTGATGTCGCGCTCGCCCAGATGCACAGAGCCGCCCATGATGGCCCGCAGGCCGGCGATGGCCTCCTGCATCTCGCGCTGGCCGTTGCCGGCTACGCCGGCCACCCCCACGATCTGACCGCGGCGAACCTCGAGGCTCGCTCCGTCGACGGCGAGCACGCCCCGGTCTCCGGTGACCTCAAGGTTGGAGACGGTCAACACCGCCGCGGCTTCGTCGAAGCGTCGCGGTCCATGCCCGCCGGCCTCGGGCAGATGCTCGGCTCCGATCATCATCGTGGCGAGCTGGGCGGCGGTCGTCTCGGCGGTGGGGACCGTGCCGACGTTGCGGCCGTGGCGCAGCACCGTCACCCGGTCGGTGTGGCCCAGTATCTCCTCCATCTTGTGCGAGACCAGCACCACCGAGTGATCCTGATCGGCCAGGTGGCGGATAACCTCGAAGAGCTTGTCGCACTCCTGCGGGGCCAATACGGCGGTGGGTTCGTCGAGGATCAGTATCCGGGCGCCCCGGTACAGCTGCTTGAGGATCTCCACCCGCTGCTGCTCCCCCACCGACAGCTGCCATATGTAGGAACTCGGATGCACGCTGAGGCCGTACTCCTCGGCGATACCGGCCACGCGGCTCTGAACCGCCCGCAACGACAAGCGCACGCCCTGGTCCTTGAGCCCGAGCACGAGGTTCTCGGCCACGGTGAGCGAGGGCACCAGGCGGAAGTGCTGGTACACCATGCCGATCCCGTGCTCGGCCGCGTCGTGGGGCGAGCGCAGGCTCACCCGCTGCCCATCGATGCTCACCTCGCCCGAGTCGGGCCGGTACAGGCCGGCGAGGACCGAGCAGAGCGTCGACTTGCCCGCCCCGTTCTCGCCCAGCAGCCCGTGGACCTCGCCGGCGCGCAGATCGAAATTCACCCGATCGTTGGCGGCGACGCCGAAGAACGACTTGTTGAGGTCGCTGACCTTGAGGATCGTCTCGCCGACGTGAGCCAAGACCGTGACCGTAATCGATGCAGGCTGCCAGCCGGCCCAGCTATGGGGCCGGCTGGCCCTGTTGTCAGCCTACGGAGCCCTCGATCCCCTCGATGAGCCACAGACAGCACAGCGTCCGCTCCTCGAAGGGAATGGTGCCGCCCTCGGGCACCTGGACGTTGCCCTCGTTGTCCACCAGCGGTCCGGCGAAGTAGTCGAAGGTGCCGTCAATGATCTGCTGGCGCCGCTCGTCGACCAGAGCCAGTATCTCGTCGGTGACGTCCGGGCCGTAGGGGCCGTTGCCGATCATGCCGTCGGCGAGGCCGCCGTAGGTGAGCGCGGGCTCCCACGTGCCGTCGATCATGGACTTGACCTGGTCGATGTAGTAGGGGCCCCATTCGAACGTGAAGGACGACAGCCACGCATTCGGGGCTACCTCGGAACGGTCGGACGTGTAGCCGATGATGTGGAGGCCGCGATCCTCGGCGACCGACGCCACCGCCGGGGAGTTCATCTCGTGGGCCAGTAGGTCCGCGCCGCCGTTGGCCAGCGCCACCGCGGCTTGCTGCTCGGCCGGCGGGTCGTACCAGCTGTTGATGTAGACCACCTGCACCACCGCGTCGGGGTTGATCTCGCGCACGCCGATGGTGAAGGCGTTGAGGGCCCGGTTGACCTCCTCGATGGGGAACCCGGCCGGATAGCCGATGACGCCGGTCTCGGTGATGCTGCCGGCGATCAGCCCGTCGAGATAGCGGCCGTCCTCGGTGGCCGCGTCGAAGTGGCCCATGTTGTCGGTGGTCGTCCAGCCGGCCCAGGTGAGGAAGATCGTGTCGGGATACTCCGCGGCGACCGGCTCCACGTCCGGCTGGTAGAAGCCGGTGGCGATGACCATGTCCGCGCCTGCCTCTGCGAGGTCCTCGAACGCGTTGGTCGCGCTCGGGCCGGGAGAGACTTCCTCGACGACCTGCACGTCGAGGCCCGGGAGCGCCTCTTGCACCTGCTGGACGGCCCGGTAGTGGGTGCTGTTCCAGCCGCCGTCATCAACGAACCCGTCGAACACGAAGGCCACTGAGAAGCCGCTCCCGTCGGACGGCGCCTCGGCGGCGTCATCGGCCATCTCGGAATCGTCCATTGCCCCGTCGTCGGCCGGCTCGGAGTCGTCCATAGCCCCGTCATCGGCCGGCTCGGAGTCGTCCATAGCCCCGTCGTCGGCCGGCTCGGAGTCCGGCTGCTCGGCGGGTTGGGTCGGCTCGGGCTGCGCAGGGGTGGGCGAGTCGTCGTCATCGCCTCCGCACGCTGCCGCGATCATCCCGAACACGGCTAGCACGATCAAGAACCATCTGGCCCGTCTCATATTTGCTCCCTCCCCAGGTGCGTTGACAGGGTGATAACTGGTTCTTATCATCCCCGGCGGGCAGTTACAACCCGCTGCGCAGGCGGGACCGACCAGCGAGCCGATGACAGAACGCGATTGCGATACGAAGCCAGCAGGCGCCTTCCGGGGGACGCCGTTCCACAGCAGCACCGCTGCGAGGAACGCCTCGCCATGGTGGTACGGCTGGGGCGGCTACGTGGTGCCCGACGTTTATACCGGCCCCTTCGAGGAGCTGCGGGCGACCCGGTCGGCGGTGTCTATGAACGAGATGTCGCCCATCCCCAAGATCGAGGTCCGGGGCTCCGACGCCCGGGCCTGCGTCGACTACCTGATCACCCGGGACGCATCCAGGATGGAGGCCGGCTGCGCGTGGTACACGCCCTGGTGCACCGGCGCCGGCAAGGTCGTGGCGGACGGCATCGTGTTCTGCTTCGAGCCGGAGCGCTTCGTGTTCTCCGGCGACCGGTGCGAGATGTTCTTCCGCGACCACGTCGACGGCTTCAAAGTCGAGATCGAAGACGTGACCGACGATCACGGGATCCTCGCCATCCAGGGGCCCCGGTCGCGTGACGTGCTGGAGTCGGTCACCGGCGAGAGCTGGGCCGACCTGAAGTTCTCGCGGTTCCGGCCCGCCGTGATCGACGGCGCACCGGTCAATGTGGCCCGGCAGGGCTTCACCGGTGAGCTGGGTTTCGAGCTGTGGGTGCAGCGGCCCGACGGCGAGCGGGTCTGGGAGGCCGTGGCCCGAGCTGGTGCGCCCCTCGGCATCCAGCCCGCGGGCGAGTACGCCATCGACATCGCTCGGGTCGAGGCCGGGCTGATCCTGATCTCGGCCGACTACACCAGCGCCGGGCCGGACACGCCCAGCGCCGACACCGCTCCCAACCCGACGGACTTCGTGACCCCCTACGAGCTGGGCCTGGGGCATTGCGTGAAGCTGGACAAGGCCGCGGACTTCGTCGGGCGTGAGGCCCTCGCGGCTGAGCACCGCCGCGGCCCGGCCCGGCGGATGGTCGGCCTGACCTTCGACGTGGAGGGCATCGTCAAGCTCTCCATGGACGCCGGCCGGGCTCCCGACGTCTCGCCCCGGGTCAGATGGGACCACCTCCGGCTGTGCGCCGGCGACGATGTGGTGGGCCGGGCCAGCAGCGTCACCTGGAGCCCCTCGACGGGGCACCTGATCGGCTTCGGGCTGGTGCCAGCCGGGCTGGCTGAGGCAGGAACCGAGCTGGCGGTGGTGTGGGCCGACTACTGGGGGCAGGAGTTGGGGCAGGCCGCGGCCAAGGTCTGCGAGTATCCGTTCATCGACCTGGGCAGGCAGGCATGAGTCAGCCAGGCATAGGTCCGGCAGACGAGGGCCACGCAGGCTTGAGCCGGGCAGGCGAGGGCCAGGCAAGCATGAGCACCAGAGGCTGGGGTTCGTTGGCGATGGGGCGCGGCCCCGGGCCGAAAGGAGTGTGACCATGGTGGCCTCGGACCCGTTCACCCGGTGGCATCCGGTGGCGTCGGAGCACGACGTGCCGCATCGCCACGTGTACCACGGCCAGTTGCTGGGCCGGGAGCTCGCGGTGTGGCGGGCCGACGACGACTTCGTGAACGTGTGGGAGAACCGCTGCCTGCACCGCGGGGTGCGTCTCTCCATCGGATCCAACGACGGCACCGAGCTCCGCTGCCAGTACCACGGCTGGCGCTACGCCAACCGGTCCGCCGGCTGCACCTACATCCCGGCCCATCCGGCCGACGCGCCGGCCCGCACCATCTGCAACCGGACCTTCCCGTCGGTGGAGCGCTACGGGTTGGTGTGGTCGGGCGAGACCCCGGTGGGCGACCCGCCCACTCTCGACGTGCTCGAAGCGGGCACGCCGTTCGGGCTTCGCAACCTGCCGGTCAACGCCCCCGCCGAGTTAGTGATGCGCCATCTGCAGGCGCACCGGTTCCAACCATCCGACCGGCTCCACGCCGAGGCGGCGGAGATGACGGTCGACGGCGTCGACGAATACTCGGTGGCGTTGACGGCCAGCGCGGGCGGGTCGATGTCACAGGCCGTGTTCTTCGTTCAGCCCGTGGACTCGGCCCGCTCGGTGATCCGCGGCGTCTTGGCCGAAGCGCCCGCTGCCGGCGAGCAAGCGGCGGTGCTACGGCACCACGCCAACGAGCTCAACCGGCTGGTGGTGGCCATCGAGGCCGAAGCCGCCCTACTGCCGGCCCCCGAGCCCATGGTGCAGACCCTGCAGCAGGCTCCCGTCCATCTGGCGGAGCTGCCGGAGGCGCCGAGCGGTCGGCAGGCCGCCCTGCGAGTGCAGGTCGACCGGAAGTGGCAGGCGGCCGAGGGCGTCGCCGGGTTCCAGCTCAGCCCGCTCGAGGGAGGGCTGCCCACGTTCCAGCCCGGCGCCCACATCGACGTGCACCTGCCCAACGGCCTGGTGCGCCAGTACTCGATCACCAACGGTCCGGGTGAGACGGCCTACTACCGCATAGGCGTCAAGCTGGAGCCCGACTCCAGCGGCGGGTCGCAGTGCCTGCACGAGACGGTGCGGGAGGGCGACGTGCTCGCCATCTCGGAGCCCCGCAACAACTTCCCGCTGCGGCGCGACTCCACCCGGACGATCCTGGTGGCGGGCGGCATCGGCATCACCCCGATGCTGGCCATGGCGCAGGCGCTCAACCGGATGGACCTGGCCTTCGAGCTGCACTGCTTCGCCCAGTCGGAGGACCACCTGGCGTTCCGGGACGTGCTCGACGGGCTGGGCGAGTCGGTGGTCCACCATCTCGGGCTGTCGCCCGACGAGACGGTCGCTGAGATCCGGCGCCTGGTCGCCGAGCCCGAGACCTTTGCCCACCTGTACGTGTGCGGCCCCGGCCCGATGCTGGACGCGACCCGGCGGGAGGCCGCCGTGGCCGGCTGGGCTGGGGACGCCGTCCATTTCGAGTACTTCAAGAACACCACCGAGATCGACGACTCGTCCACGTTCGAGGTGGCGCTGGCCCGCTCGGCGCTGACCGTGACCGTTCCCTCTGGGACGACGATCCTCGAGGTGCTGCGGGAGCACGGGGTGATCGTGCCGTCGTCGTGCGAGCAAGGGGCGTGCGGCACCTGCGTGGCCACCGTGCTCGACGGCGAGCCCGACCATCAGGACGTGTACCTCAACGACTCCGACCACGAGGCCGGCGAGCGGATCATGACCTGCGTCTCCCGGGCCAAGTCCGACCGGCTCGTGCTGGACCTGTGAGGCGGGGCGCTTGACGATGATCAAGCTCTACGACTACGTCCTGTCGGTGAACTGCTACAAGCAGCGGCTGATGATGAGCATCCTGGACGTGCCCTACGAGTCGCTCCCCGTCGACTTCTT
>JAKZWH010000234.1:0-10171 GCA_047515615.1 Acidimicrobiales bacterium
CCACGGCCGCCAGCACGAGCGGGAAGCCCACAGCCCGCCGCTCGCGGGCGCCCTTCGACGCGGCCGCCGCCCGGGCGGCTCGCTGGACCTTCTTGGAAGAACTCGGCTGGGCCACGGGCCGCCACGCTATCGGCTCGCACCGGAGCCCAGTCGCCCGGGCCGCGACCGGGACGGCATCAGCGACAGCCCAACTTCGCGAACAGCGCCTCGCAGGCTCCCAGCCTCAGCGACAGCCCAACTTCGCGAACAGCGCCTCGTAGGCTCCCAGCCTCAGCGACGGCCCAGCTCGGCGAACAGCGCCTCGTAGGCTCCCGCCACCGCCGAGGGGGTCATACAGTCCTCGACGTAGGCCCGGCCCCGCCGCCCCATGGCCTCGCGCCGGCGGGCGTCGTCGAGCAGCGCTCCAACCGCGGCGCCGAATGCGTCGGGGTCCTCGGGGGCCACCGCCACACCGCAGCCCGCCTCATCGATCAGGCGGGGCACCTCCGTGCCCGGGTCCACCGACGCCACCACCGGGCGGCCGGCGGCCAGGATCGAGTAGATCTTGGAGGGAACGCTCGAGCGGGCCAGGCCCTCGCGCAGGACGAGCACATGGATGTCGGCCGAGGCCAGCACCTCGTCGAGGCGCTCGGCCGGCTGGTAGCCGACGAAGACCAGATTGGGCAGACCGGCCGCCGACGCCTCCAGTGCTCGGCGGGCCGAGCCGTCGCCGTTCACCACGAACACCACATCGTCGCGATGGCGGTATGACCGGGCCGCGGCCACAACCAGGTCAAGCGGCTGCGAGAAGCCGACATTGCCGGCGTACATGACCACAGTCCGGTCTCCCAGCCCGTGCTCGGCTCGGTAGGAGGTGCCGCGGCCGCGGGGACGGATCCGGGCGGTGTCGGCGAAGTTGGGGATCACCCGCACCGCTGTGGCCCGCTCGGCATCGAGTTTGGCCGCGACGTTGGCCCGCATGTCCTCCGACAGCACGGTGACGGCATCGGCACGGTCGTAGGTGAACCGCTCCAAGCGGCGGGCCGCGGCTATCAGGCGCCTGCCGCGGATGGCCCCGGTGTCGACGGCCGCGTCGGGGAATATGTCCTGCAGGTTGAACACGAACGGCGCCCGCCAGCGCCGCGCCGCCGTCCAGCCGGCCAGGCCGAGAGTTATCGGCGGAGACATGGCCAGCACTGCGTCGGGCCGCGCCCGCGAGGCGACCGCGGCCGCGGCGGCCAGCACGGTGAAGCCGGCGAAGCCGCCGGCGCGGGCTGCGACGCTGCCCTTCGCCGTCGGGAACGGGTGGACCCTGGTGACGCCGACGCCACTCGAGGCGCGGCCGCGGCGCACCAGCCGCCCCCGCCAGCCGGGCTCCACCCGGTGTTGGCGGTACCAGGGCAGGGAGGTTACGACTCGGATCTCGTGGCCCCTGCGGGCCAGCTCAGAGACGATGGCGGTCACGACCTCGCCGGTGGGAGCGACATCGGGCTCATAGTGGGGGCAGAGGACCAGCAGCCTCATCCCGGCGGTGGCTCCTCGGAGCGGCCGGCCGCGGCCTGCCACGCCTCCAGCAGGCGCCCCGCCGCCAGCTCGGGAGCGAAATCGGCGGCCCGGACCCGGCCCCGGTCCACCTGCCGGCGGATGCTGGGCGATCCCGACCGCGCCTCGACCAGCGCGTCGACCCATCCGTCCACGTCGTCGGGATCGACGAGCGTGCCGCCGTCGCCCACCACCTCCGGCAGAGCGGCCGCGTCGGCCGCGATGACCGGGGTGCCCGACCGCATCGCCTCCAGCACCGGAAGGCCGAAGCCCTCATAGCGCGACGGGAAGGCGACGGCGACGGCTGCCGACATCAGCGAGGCCAGGCGGGCATCGTCCACCCATCCCAGATGCACGACGCCGGGCGTGCGAGCCGCCTGCTCGGCCACCTCGGCGTGGGCGCGGCCCGCGGCCCCGGTGAGCACCAGCAGGGTGTCGCCGTGACGAGCCCGCACCGCGGCGTGGGCCGCGATGAGCGCGGCATGGTTCTTGTGGGGGTACGTGGCCGCCGGGTACAGCACGAATGGCTGCCCGTCCAACGGCGCCGGCCCGGCCGGGGCAGTCGAGGCGCGGTAGGTGGGCGGAACCACGCGTATGTGATCGGGCGGCACCTCCAGCCGGTCGGCCAGCCGGTCGGCCACCCACTGCGACGGCACGGTCACTAGAGCGGCGGCTCGCACACTGCGGGGCAGGGCCCAGCCCAGATAGCAGCGCTTGGTCGCAGAGAAATTGGAGGAAAGGTCCAGAGGCTGAATGTCGTGGACCGTAAGGACCGGGAGCCCGGCCCGGCGGGCAGGCAGCCGGCCGCCGAAGTGATGCACCAAGTCGAAGCCGACCGAGCGGCGGGCCAGCCACGTCGACTCGACCGCGGCCCGCCGCACGCGGCTGTTGCCCCGCCAGCGGGCTTCATGCCATGCCAGCCGGGCCAGTTCGGGGTGGGCGGAGCGCACACCAGCCATGGTTGCCAGTTCCAGCACCACCGCACCGTGACACAGACCGGGTGTCGAAGCGACCGCGGCCAGCAGCCGGGCCGCGTACACCTCGCTGCCGCCGACCTGTCCGGGCACCACCGAGCAGAGGTTGGCCAGCACCCGCAGCCCGCTCACCGCGCTCTCCTCAACTGCAAGCCCCCTCGTAGGCGGCGCGGACATGGGAAGCGGTCGCCTCCCAGCTGAACTGAGACGCTCGGCGGCGGGCCGCGACAGATCGGCGATCATGCTCGGCGTCGTCGTCCACCACCGCGTCGATGGCGGCGGCGAGCGCCTCGACGTCGGTCGGGTCCACCACCGAGGCCGGATCACCGCAGACCTCCTCGGTGGCGGTCCCAGAACTGGTCACCACCGGTGTGCCCTGAGCCATTGCCTCCAGCACGGGCAGGCCGAAGCCCTCCATCAGGCTCGGGTACACGAACACCCGGGCCGCCGCGTACAGCGCGGGCAGCTCCCGCTGGGGCACGAAGCCCAGGCGCATCACGTCGCAGGCGGCCTCGGCGACCAGCTTCTGTGCGTCGAGTCCCCAGCCGTCAGGGCCGGCCAGCACCAGCGGCACGCCGGTGGCGGTGCGCGCCGCGGCCCGCAGCAGGCCGGCGAGGTTCTTGCGGGGCTCAGCGGTGCCAACCCACAGCGCGAAGACCTCCGGCAGACGATGGCGGACCCGGACCGCCTCGATCGCCGCGGCGTCGGGCGCGGCCGCGGCCACCGCAAGGGGCGCCACCCGGATCCGCTCCGGCTCGACGCCGTTGCTGGCGAGATCCGCCGCGGTTGTTTGCGACGGCGCGATCACCACCTCGGCACGAGCCCGGGCCAGCTCGAACCCCCGCGTCGCGAAGCGCACGCCCCGGCGAGTGAACCACTCGGGACGGCGCAGGAAGGCGAGGTCGTTGATCGTGACGGCCAGCCGGGCCCGCCCCGCCGGAGGCACCGCTCCCCCGGTGGCATGAACCACGTCCACCCGCCCCACCAGCCGTTCGACCCCCGGCGCCCCCAGGCGGTGCCAGGAGTCATAGAGCGCCCGCCGGGGCAACCAAGAGTGCCGGATGGGAATCGACGGCCCGAGCCCGTCGGCGGGCGGCTCGCGGTGGCGGGCCGCAATGCCCACCAGGTCCACGTCGCCGCGGGCAGCCAGAGCGTCCAGGGTGCGGGCCGCGGCCACCGCGGTGCCGCCTGGCACCCGGTGCCAGCACTGTTCCACGACCGCGGCCACGCGAAGCACGCCGCCGAGTCTTCCACGGTGGCACCGGACCCGCGGCCACCAGCGGTGTCAGCTATGGCCTCGCAGACCGAGCCCGCTGTAGGTGAAGCCGAGGCGTTCCAGCGCGGCCGGATCCAGCATGTTGCGGGCGTCCACCACATGGTGCTGAGCCATGACCTGTGCGATCCGGTCGAAGTCGAGTTGCCGGAACTCGTCCCACTCGGTGGCCACGACCAGCGCGGCGGCCCCCCGGCAGGCCGCGTAGGCGTCGCTCATCGCCACGATGCCGATCTCTTCGGCGGCCGCGCTGGCGGGCACTGCGGGATCGTACGCCTGCACCACCGCCCCGGCGGCGGTCAGGCGCCGGGCGATCTCGAGGGCCGGCGAGCCGCGCGTGTCGTCGGTGCCGGCCTTGAAGGCCAGCCCGAGCAGGGCGATCCGGGCACCATCGAGGGTCACCCGGCACGCGACCTTGTCGACGATCCGGGCGAACTGCGCGTCGTTGGCCGCCACCACGCTGCGCAGCAGCGCGAAGTCGTAACCGGCCGCGCCGGCTGCGTCGATCAGAGCCCTCGTGTCCTTGGGCAGGCACGATCCGCCCCAGCCCGGTCCGGGCCTGAGGTAGTCGCGGCCGATGCGCGGGTCATAGCCCATGCCCGCCAGCACATCGTTCACGTCGGCTCCGACCGCCTCGCACAACGCCGCGACGGCGTTGGCGAACGACAGCTTGGTGGCCAAGAACGCGTTGGCCGCGTACTTCATGGTCTCCGCGGAGGCGGGGTCGGTGATGAGCACCGGCGCGTCGACGCCCGCGTACAGGCCGGCCACCCGCTCAGCAACCGAGGCGTCGGCCGCGCCCACCACGACCCGGTCGGGATTGAGGAAATCGTGCACGGCGGACCCCTGGCGCAAGAACTCGGGATTGGAGGCCACCGCAACGTCGGCGCGCCCCAAGGCGTGCTGCAGCATCTCGGTGGTGCCCGCCGGCGCCGTGGACTTGTTCACCACAACCGCTCCCGGTGCCAGGCTCGGACCTATCTCCGAGGCCGCGGCCTCCAGATAGCTGAGGTCGGTGCCGCCTTGGGCGCCAGTCGGCGTTGGCAAGCACAGGTAGACGAAGTCGGCGCGGGCCGCGGCCGCCGCTGAGCCCCGGACGAAGGAGAGTCGATCGGCGTCCAGCCCGGCTCTGACCAGTTCGGCCAGTCCGGGCTCGTGGATCGGGATCTCGCCCCTCTGCAGCCCAGAGATTCTCGCTTGGTCGATGTCGGTGCAGACCACCCGGTGACCGAGCCGGGACAGGCACGCCGCGGTGGTCAGACCCACGTACCCGGCCCCGACGACGGCTACCACCGCGGGCAGGGCGGGCCGGTCGGCGGCCTCTGAAGGCATCAGCGGGCCGTCCCCGTCAACTGCACGACTCGCCCTCGGGCGGGCGGCCCTGGATCACCGGCGGCCCGGTGTCAGGGTCGGACGACTGCGCGGCCAGCGCGGCGACGGCATTGCTCGCTCCGGCCGGCGCCGGCGACAGGGAGGCGCCGCCGCCCGCCGCGACCGGCGCGAGCGCGTCGCCGGCACCGGTCGCCACCGGCGCGAACCCGGAGCCCGGGTCGGGCAGCAGCGGCGGCAGGCCACGGGCCCGCACCTGGGCGCGCACCTCGGCCATGGGCTCCTGGAACACGAAGAGAATCCCGCCATAGTCGGAGCCCAGCACCGCCACCACGCCGTCGACTCGCTCGTCCTCGACGACGTAGGGCACGGGATCCAGGTACCGGGCCAGGGTCATGGCCTCGGCCCGGTCCTCGGGGCCGTGCAGCACCACGGTCTCGGGGATGTCGGGAGACGCCACCGAGCCCAGGACGTCGAAGCCCTCGCCGGCGAGCATGGTGGCTGCGTCGTCGCGGTAGATGCCATGGAACCCGGCTATGGTCAGCGACACCTCCGAGGGCCTCACCGAGTCGGCCAGGCCCCGGAAGACCTCCAGCAGCGGCTCGTTCGCGCTCTTGTACGCAGCCTCGCCCTTGTAGGCGCCGTCCGGCCACCACACGGTGTAGACCTCGAGCCGTTGACGTTGCAGGTTCTCGGGATTGAAGTCCGCGAAGGCCTCCCCCAATGCGATGAGCTCAGCGAGGGTGAGATCCTGATCGAGTGTCAGGCTCCCGGCGGCGGCGTCGAGCAACTCCACCATGGTGGACGGATTGCGGGCCCCCCGGTTGATGGCCCGGTCGAGGGCGAGCACGAGGAAGTCCTGCTGCCGCTCGATGCGGCTGAAGTCGTCCCCGCCGGTGATCCTCCAGCGGCCGTCGATTTGCTCGGTGTATCGGCGGCTGCGGACGTAGTGCAGGGCCCGCTCGCCGTTGAGGACATGGCAGCCGGGCTCGGAGATGCTGAATCCCAGCCTGGTGTCGCGCACCGGGTTCTCGAACCACACAGGAACCCCTCCGAGCGCTTCGACCACCTCCCGGAATCCGGCCAGATTGACCTCTATGTAGTGGTTGATCTCGACGTCGAACATCGATGTCACCGTGGCGACGAGCAGCTCAGCGCCGCCGATGTACAGCGCGGAGGTGATCCGGTTGTCCTGCGCGCCAGGGATTTCGGCCCAAAGGTCCCGCGGGATCGACAGCACCCATGCCGACCCCGACACCGGATCGAGGCGCACCAGCATGATGGTGTCGGCCAGGCTTCTGCCGGTCGGGTCGACCACGCGGCCGCTCATCACGGGGTCGTCGGGATCGAGTCCGAGCGCGCTGTCGGTTCCGACGATCAGGAAATTGACGGGCTCGCCCGGCTCGGTGTCGGTGCGCAGCAGTTGGTCGCCGTACTGGCCCGTGTCGATGATCACGACCCGGTCCACCTCACTCCAGACCTCTTCGACGTGCTCAGCCAAGTCCGCGAGCGCCACCGCCGAGATGATCACCGCCAGGCACGCGACCGCCACGAGGCGCTGCGGCCAAGTGCGCCGCAGCACCACCTCGCGTCCGTCGGTCACGGCGGGCAAGCGTACCGGCCGTGTATTGAGCCCAAGGGGAGCTCAACGGAGGTGGAACACATCTCCGGCGTCGATCCGCACCTCGCGGAGGCCGGCGGCCACCACCAGGCGTCCCGCGTCGTCGATGTCCCCGGCGATGCCCTCCACCGAACTGCCGTCGGCGAGCTCGACTCTGACCGCGCGCCCGATGGTTGCCGACGCGGCTCGAAGCTCCCCGCGGGCTCGGGCCGGGTCGGCCAGATAGCCGGGCAGCGCGTCGAGCAGCGACGCCAGCACCTCGTCGCGGGTGGCCTTGCCTCCCGCCTGGGCAAGCGAGGCCGCGGCGGGCTCTGCCGGCGCCGCTGCGACGTTCAGGCCCAGGCCCACCACCACCACGGGCGGGTCTGTATCGACAATCTCCGACAGCACGCCCGCCAGCTTCCCGGAGACGCCGGGGGCCTCGAGGAGCAGGTCGTTGGGCCACTTGGCCCGAACTTCGGCAGCAGAATCGGCGAGGGTCGCGGTCGCGGCGGCCAGCGCGGCGGCGGAAACCGCGGCGGCGCGGTCGAAGGCCTCGGCGACCGCGGCCGGCAGCCGGAAACTCACCAGCAGCGACGCCTCCCCGCGGCTCGCCCCGTCGGCGGCGTCGATCCAGCGCCGCCCCAGGCGCCCTTTTCCCGCCGTCTGATGATCGGCCACGAGGACGGCCGGCGTCGTGTCCCCGCGCCGGGCCGCTAGGGCCAGATCGTCGTTGGTGGAGCCGGTCGAGGCCACATGGCGCAACGGACCCAGTCCCGCCCGCAGGGCCGCTGCGGAGCTGAGCCCCAGCCGCGGCGACGCCGGCTCCACCGGTGTTGTCGCGGATCCCACGGAGAGCATTCTGTGCGATCCGGGCCACAATCGGCTATCCAATGAACCGTGTTCTCAAAGGTGCTCGTAGCCAACCGCGGTGAGATAGCCGTCCGGGTGATCCGAGCCTGCCGCGAGATGGGCGTCGCCACCGCGGCCGTCTACTCCGACGAGGACCGCGGCGCAATGCACGTGCGGCTCGCGGACGAGGCCTTCGCGCTGGGCGGCTCCGCCGCTGCTGACAGCTACCTGCGAACCGATGCCATCATCGCCGCAATCGAGCGCAGCGGTGCCGATGCCGTGCATCCCGGCTACGGGTTCTTCAGCGAGAACGCAGACTTCGCCCGGGCCGTCACCGCTCGCGGCGTCGCCTTCATCGGGCCGCCCCCCGCCGCCATCGAGGTGATGGGCGACAAGATCTCGGCCCGCGAGGCGGCCCTGCGGGCCGGAGTGGAGCCGGTCCCGGGCACCACCGAGCCCATGGTCGACCCCGCCCAGATCGAGGCCTTCGGCGCGGCCCACGGCTGGCCGGTGGCCGTCAAGGCCGCCTACGGCGGTGGCGGCAGAGGCATGAAGGTGGTGGCGTCGGCCGGGGAGGCACCCGCCGCGGTCGAGTCGGCCCGGCGGGAGGCCCTCGCCTACTTCGGGCGCGACGAGCTGTACATGGAGCGCTACTTCGACGAGGCCCGCCACGTCGAGGTGCAGGTGCTGGCCGACGCCCACGGCAACTGCGTGCATCTCGGGACCCGGGACTGCTCGGCCCAGCGCCGGCACCAGAAGCTCGTGGAGGAGGCGCCCGCACCGCGCATCGGCGCTGCGGTGGTGTCGGCGATGGGCGATGCGGCCGTCGCGGTGGCCGTCGGCTGCGGGTACACCAACGCCGGCACCGTCGAGTTCCTCTACTCCGGCGGCGAGTTCTACTACCTGGAGATGAACACCAGGCTGCAGGTCGAGCATCCCGTCACCGAGATGGTGACCGGCATCGACCTGGTGGAGCAGCAGCTTCGGATCGCGGCCGGAGAGCGGATGGAGTTCTCGCAGCAGGACATCGCCATCTCCGGCTGCTCCATCGAAGTGCGGGTCAACGCCGAGGATCCCGCCGGGGGCGCCTTCCTCCCCTGCCCGGGGCCGATCACCGGCCTGCGTCCCGCCCAGGGATTCGGCACCCGCTGGGACGCCGGCTACGAGGCCGGAGACACGATCAGCCCGTACTACGACAACCTCATCGGGAAGCTCGTCGTCTGGGGCCGCGACCGCGACACTGCCATAGCGCGATGCCTGCGAGCGCTGTCGGAGACGCAGGTTGCCGGAGTGGCCACGACCATCCCGGCCGCGCAGGCCATCCTCGCCCATCCGGACTTCGCGGCCGCGACCCACTCGACGCGGTGGGTGGAGGAACGGCTCGACCTCTCATCTCTCGGCGATCAGCGGCCCGGCATTCCAGACGCCCCCGACGACGACAGCAGACCCGGCGTGCGTCACACGGTCGATGTAGAGGTCGAGGGCAAGCGCTTCAGCGTGGCCCTGTGGGCGCCGGACGCAGCCGATGGCGAGGCCACCAGGCCGGGCGCGGCCCGGCGCCGGTCCCGGGGGCCGTCGGGTCTGGGCACCGGCGCGGCCGAGGTCACCGTCCCGATGCAGGGCACGATCGTCAAGCTCCTGGTGCAGGTGGGCGACGAGGTCGAGGCAGGCGAGCCGGTGGCCGTGCTCGAGGCGATGAAGATGGAGAACAACATCGCGGCCGGCCGATCCGGCACCGTCACCGAGATCCGGGTGGAGGTGGGAGACTCGGTGGGAGGCGGAGACACCATCGCGGTCATCGAGTGAATGGACGCCGCCGCCACTCGCCCACCGAGACGCCACGCGGCGCTGTGGACGGTCGCCGCCGCCGCGGCCGCAGCCGGTGCGGCCCTTCGCTTCGTGGCGCCGTCACCGATGTGGCTCGACGAGGTGCTCTCGGTGAACATCGCCTCGCTGTCGGTCGGCGACGCGGTGCAGGCGCTGCGACACGACGGCCACCCCATCCTGTACTACGCGGTGCTCGGCGTCTGGCTCGACGGCTTCGGGGACTCCGATCTGGCGGCCCGCTCGCTGTCGGGGTTGTTCTCGCTGGCAGCAGCCGCGGCGATCTGGGCCGCCACCCGGCGCAGGCTGGGCGCGGAGGCGGCCCGCTACGCGGCCGTGCTCGCCCTCACGTCGCCCTTCCTGGTCCGCTACGGCAGCGAGGCCCGCATGTACGCGCTGGTTGTGCTGCTGGCCGCCGCAGGCTGGCTGCTCACGGAGTTGGCCGTCGAACGGCGCAGCCTGGTGCGCCTGGCCGCGCTGGCAGCGGTGGTGGCCGCCGGACTGCACACCCACTACTGGATGATCTGGCTGGCCGCGGCCGCCTCGGCGGTGCTGGCCGTGCGATGGCTGCGGACGCCCGCGTCCAGGCCCGTGCTGACCCCGGTGCTGGCCGCCTACGGCTGCGGCTGGATCGGGTTCGCGCCCTGGTTGCCGGTCCTCGTCGAGCAGTTCGCCCACACGGGGACCCCGTGGGCGAAGTGGGCCCGCCCCGCCGAGGTGGCGGTGGAGTCGATCGAGGCGCTGGGCGGCGGCACCCGCTTCGAGCCGGTACTGCTCGGCGTGGCCTTGGCCGGTGCC